>NZ_JBMXYC010000068.1:0-10242 GCF_053996935.1 Candidatus Alkanophaga liquidiphilum | reverse complement strand
TGAAGCAGCGATAAAGACGCTCTTCTCTCAATTAGCTGCTTTAATCCGTTAGAAACGGGAACGTGTTCTGTAATATGCTATACTATAATCGGTTGCGGTAGGCTTATGTTATGTGGACACGTCCGTTATGCGGTATGGAAAGATTTATAAGCATGCTAGGAGGATTCTGACTTAGCCTACTGCAACAGGCGAGCTTTTAGCAGCGTCGCCAAGTCGCTAAGGGGGGACTGCGGTGAGGTATGTAGTGTGGTTTGAGGAACTTAGTAAGGAAGATGTAAGCCTCGTTGGCGGTAAAGCTGCGAATCTCGGCGAGCTTACGTCAAAAACGGACGTGCCCGTGCCTCCCGGCTTTGCGATAACGGCGGAGGCTTACAAACGTTTCATCGACCACAACAAGTTGGGTGAGAAAATAGCGACACTTCTGAAGAATCTCGACGTTAACGACACGGACGAGCTGAACAACGTTTCGAGTGAGATAAGAACGTTGATAGAAGGCGGAGAATTCCCCTCGGATTTACAGGACGAAATAGTAAAGAATTACAGGACTTTGGGCGAGAAAATCGGCGTGGAGCGCCCCTACGTGGCAGTGCGCAGCAGTGCAACCGCCGAGGACTTGCCGGGCGCCAGCTTTGCGGGGCAACAGGACACGTATCTTGATGTTCAAGGCGAGGAGAATCTGTTGAACGCTGTTAAAAAAGCATTTTCATCCCTATTCACACCAAGGGCCATCTTCTACCGGGAAGAGAAGGGTTTCGAGCACTTAAAAGTGTATTTGAGCTGCGTAGTCCAAAAAATGGTGAATGCGAAGGCGGCGGGCGTGATGTTCACTATTGACCCGGTAACTGGTAATCCCGACGTCGTCGTCATTGAGGGCTCTTGGGGGTTCGGCGAGTTTGTTGTTCAGGGCACAGTGACGCCCGACCGCTTCGTCGTCAGGAAGTTAGACCTCAGCATAATTGAAAAACAGACGGGGCGTAAGGAGAAGAAACTCGTGCGTGGCGACGGCGACGGTCCTGTGGAGGTCGAGGTTGAGCCGGAGCTTGTCGAAAAGCCGTGCCTCGACGACGAACAGATAAAAACGCTTGCGAACTACGCAATTCGCATCGAAAAGCACTACGGCACGCCGCAGGATATAGAATGGGCGCTCGACGCCGACACCGACGAGCTTTATATCCTGCAGGCAAGACCTGAAACCGTTTGGAGCATCAAGGGCGTTGCTGAGGAGGGAGCTGCAGCATGTGGCGAAACCGCCGAAGCTGAAATCATACTGCGTGGTTTGCCGGCATCCCCCGGCTTCGCATACGGTAAGGCTCACATCATCCAAGACGTCTCAGAGCTCAACAAGTTTAAAGAGGGCGAGATTTTAGTGACGAAGATGACGTCGCCGGACTGGGTGCCGGCGATGCGTAAAGCCCGTGCGATAATCACTGACGACGGCGGCATGACTTGCCACGCTGCAATCGTTTCGAGGGAGCTCGGCATCCCTGCAATCGTCGGCAGCAAGGAAGCCACAAAAGTGCTGAACACCGGCATGGAAATTACCGTGGACGCAACAAAAGGCGTCGTTTACAGAGGAGTGGTGCAAGGCATTAAAGCCGAGCAGGCGGCGGCTGCAGCGGCTGCGGCGACGCCGGTCGCTGGCTTACAACTCCCGGTAACGGGCACAAAGATTCTTTGCAACTTAGGCGTGCCTGAAAAGGCAGAGGAGGTCGCAAGGCTGCCGGTTGACGGCGTCGGGCTCATGCGCGTTGAGTTCATAATAGCGAGCTACGTCGGCGAGCACCCGCTCTTACTCATCGAGGAGGGACGTGAGCACGAATATATAGATGCGCTTGCGGACGGCATCGCAAAGGTCGCCTCCGCTTTCTACCCACGACCCGTGGTCATGCGTTTCAGCGACTTCAAGACTAACGAGTATCGGGAGCTGAAAGGTGGCGAGAAATACGAGGCTGAGGAGGCGAATCCGATGTTGGGATGGCGGGGTGCCGCTCGCTACATAGACGAGCGCTTCGAGCCGGCGTTCCGTCTTGAGCTAAAAGCTTTGAGGAAGGTTAGAGATGAGCTGGGGCTAAAGAACGTCTGGGTGATGGTGCCATTCTGCAGGACTGTCGGAGAAATGCGGCGGACGCTTGAGATAATGCAGGAGGAGGGGCTTCGCAGGGGGAAGGACTTCAAAGTTTGGCTGATGTGTGAAATACCATCGAACGTAATTCTCGTAGACAAGTTCAGTGAGCTCGTCGATGGCTTCTCCATTGGGAGCAACGACCTCACGCAGCTCGTCCTCGGCGTCGACCGTGATTCTGAGACTCTTGCGCCGCTCTTCGATGAGCGGGATGAATCAGTGAGGCGTGCTATTGCTTATTTCATAAAGAAGGCGCACGAATACGGGAGAACTGTCAGCATCTGCGGGCAGGCGCCAAGCGTCTATCCGGATTTCTGCGAGTTCCTCGTGCGCTGTGGCATCGACTCCATAAGCGTGAACCCCGACGCCATCATCTCGACGAGACTCAACGTCGCACAAATAGAGAAAAGAATCCAGCTCGAAAAAGCCTTAAAAGACTTAAAGAGTTAATTTTTTCCATAAAACCCATGACCGTGCTCCGCATCACATTCTTAGGCACTGGAGGCGCCCTTCCTACGCCGGACCGGAACCCTTCGGCGCTCGTCGTGCGACGTGGCGGCGAGCTCTTGCTCCTCGACTGCGGCGAGGGCGCCCAGCAGCAAATGATGCGGGCGAAGACTGGCATGAAAATCAGCGCCATCTTTTTAACGCACTTCCACGCCGACCACGTCCTCGGCATCCCTGGACTCATACAAACACTTGCCTTTCAAGGGCGGAAGGCGCCTCTTGAAATATACGGACCGCCAAGGGTCGGAAGATTCCTTTATCATTTACTTTCTCTCGTCTATCTCACCAAAGATTTTAAAATACGAGCGATTGGACTGAAGCCCGGCGATGTCGTCCGCCGAAACGGCTACGTGATAAGAGCCATAAGAACGGAGCACGGCGTCCCCAGCTTGGGTTATGTGCTTGAAGAGGACATGCGTCCCGGGAAGTTCAACAGGGAGAAAGCCATCTCTCTCGGAATAAAGCCAGGACCGCTGTTCTCAAAATTACAGTCCGGGCAGAGCGTCGTGGTGAACGGTAGGGAAATAAAACCCAAAGAGGTGCTCGGACCGCCGAGACCCGGACGCAAAGTCGTTTACACCGGGGACACGAGACCTTGCGAGAGCGTCATCGAAGCCAGTAGAGGCGCTGACGTTCTGATACACGACGGGACGTTTTCGCACGCTCTCAAGGAGCTGGCGGCGGAATACAAGCATTCTACGGCAGTAGAAGCTGCCGAAGTCGCAAAAAAAGCGGGCGTGCGGATGCTCGTCCTCACGCACATAAGCCCTCGATATTCGGAAGACGCAAGCGTGTTGGTAGCGGAAGCGAAAGAGCTTTTTGAGAATGTCGTCGTCGCCGAGGAGCTTATGACATTGGACGTGCCGTTTCCGGAGAGGGGAGCGCCGCGTTTAGCTTAGTAAGAGCCGCAACGTGCCTCACGCACACCGAGCACATTAATGACTAAGCAAATCGTAATCCTCCGCATATATAAATTCGCAGGAAGGAAGTAAGCATGAGGTTCAACAAGGTGTGAACATGAAGGGGAGTAAGAAGGAGATAAAGATCGAGCTGCCGAGCAATTTGGAGCCCGTGTTTTCGAACATGATACAGATAACGCACAAGGACGACGAGTTCTGCCTAACGTTTGTCCACATAATGCCGAACGTGAGCGTCGGGAAGGTGAAAGCAGTGGTCTCGATAACACCGCAGCACGCAAAAAGGCTGCTGAAAGCCTTGAAGGAGAACATAGAAAAGTACGAAAAAATATATGGGGAAATAAAACTCGTAGAAGAGACTAAAAGGCATGAGGGCGTTGAGTTTATGTAATACCTCTCATGCCTCTTTCAGTTATACTTCCTTTCTATCTTAGGACTTCTCCGAATGCTACTTTCCTCGAAACCTTCGTTATTCTTATCTTCACACGATCCCCGACTTTCGTGTTCGGCACGAACACCACAAAGCCCTCGATTCTCGCAATACCGTCGCCTTCTCTCCCCAGGTTCTCTATTTTTACCTCGTAGGTCTCTCCTACGGACACCGGCACGTTTGACCCATATCTCATCCTTTCCATCATACTACTCTACCTTACGCTTCTTAGCGATGCAAAAGAGAAAAAGAGAAACTGCACCCTTTTCCTCCCTTGCACCTTATCCTCCACGGAAGTGGAGTTCTCATGCCCACCATGGGCATAGACTCGCATTAAGCGAGCCTTACTGGTGTTTTCATCGAGCCTATATAAATAATTTCCCCAAGCGATAGTGCCTCAAGACCGTGTAACCCTGTTGCATTGATATAGGCGTCCAGCAAGTCAGAGCACGGGGAGCTGAGGATGATGGTGCTTTCCTCAGATTTCCGCACCCATACGTATTTGGCCCCCACAGCCCACATGGCAACCTCTGAGGAGTTCAGCAGCGGCTCGCCGCCGACGCTTGCCAGCATGTCATTGTAAGCTGCGAAAAACTCGTCCCTGTCAGCGACAGAATCCCAAGTGATGTTCAGCACGAAGAAATACGTAGATGTGTTGGCATAGAAGTCGAAGGCATCGCCGCCCCACCCCGCCGCCGCCTGCTTTGCCGCTTCTTTGTCGATGTGCAGCTCAAGCATTGTCCTTATAAAAAATTCGCCGAGAACGTCCGAGCTTAGCTTCCAATCGTCGCCGAGCGGCAGTCTAACGTTCATCACACTCTTGCGGGGTTCTCGGCTGAAATACTTATCGGGGTGGATTATTTGCTCTGTCGTCGTGGGCGGGTCTAAAAGGGCGGCGTTCACGGCGTCCCAACCGCCTTCCGCATATAAGCGGGAGACAAAAATCTTACCCTCGACGTAGGGGAACGCCATGAAGGCGTCCAGCGTCTTTTCGAGAAGGCTTTTTGCAGGCAAGCTTCTTCCGAGAGCGGCAGCCTCGATGCTCGGCTCCTTTCCCTCATAAAGGTCGGTAGCGACGCAGGCGTCGCCCTCGATGAGCGCCCGTGCTGCCATCAGCTCGTCGAAAGTGCGTCTCGAAAGCAGCCTTGTGAGGTTGAAGTGCTGGTCTTGGAGAACATGCACGTATTCGTGTGGCAGAATTTTTCGCAGCAAAAATGCCTTGCTCTCAGAAATGACGAAAACTTTGTCCCACGGGTTGTAGTAGGCGACGACGTGCTCCGCCTTATGCTCGATGCTTGCCTTCTCGACGCTCTCGTTCTCTCTTGCCATGAACAAAGCCCTCAACATCAACTCGACCTGCTCGTCAACTCCGCCGCCCACTTGCTCGCCGATTTCTTCAGGACTCACGAATTCGTGCGGAACGTCATGCAGAAGCTTTAAGCCCCTTACTTCCTCCACTCTGCGAATTATATCCGCTTCGTCCACTTTAACGCTCTGGTAAGCCAGAATTATCACAAGAGCAAAAACCGTGGCGAGGACGACAGCGATGATGTGCTTCTTGTTCATAAGAGCGCATTACAAGCGCCCACAAATATCGTTTGCGAACTTAAACCCGCACGCAACGGCATCACGGCAGCGTCAAGCCCTTTGCAAACTCCACCTGCATGGGTTCCAGGAAAGGAGGGGACCTGATATATTTTTTACTGAACCAAGTATGTCCATAATGTCCTTCACAGCTAAGCGGGTATTTGTATTCTTATTCTCGGGAAATACATGCTCGACGGCGTCAGCGGCATCGTTGGTTTCTCATTCCAGTCCGCCGCCCGCCGCTCTCGCATCGCCTCGAACACCCTTTCTTTAAGTGTCTCCACCCCCACCTCGGACAACGACGGCAACTCTATCTCGAAAATCTTGCCTACTATCTTCGCCGCCCGTTCCACGTTTCTCTCAATTAACCTTCGCAGGACGAAAGGCTCGACGCTCTCAAGGGCGTCCTTCAAGTAATTTCGGTGCGTCTCAATTTCCTCGTCGCCTGCGGTCTCAAAGAGCCTCTTCAGAAGTCCGTAGTAAGGGATTATGATGATACCGTACTTCGGATCGCTGATGACTCCGATGTCATTCGTGACGTTGAAAACTTGAGGTAGTCGCACCCGCCGCACGCCCGGCTTCTCACCGTAACGCTCCTCGTAGAGCGTTGCCGGCGTCCTTCCTGACGGCAATGGCTTCTCAAACATGTGCCACCGCACGAAGCGGTTCAACTCACGCTCACATTGCCGCCGGCTTGTGAAGAGCGCCTCCGCACCCCCAAAAAACTCCACAAAACGTTTGTGCACCTCTCCTTGAGCTTCAGTTGCCTCTCTCAAAAGTTCTCCGCTTTTCATCCTCTCTGCAGTTTCCCTCAGTCTCTCGCTTGCTTCTCTCGTGTGGACAACCGCCCCGCTCACTACGTAGAAGTCGCCCCACGGCACGAGCTTTCCCTGAAACGTCTGCTGCTGCTCTATGCCCTCAGGGTCCGCAATCACCAAATACTCCTTGTCCGAAACCAACTCTCTCACGACGAGCTTAAAGGCGTCAGCATCCAGCTCTACAACCTCAAAAACGCCACTCACGCTATTCTGCAGGTTTTTAAGCTTTTCTCTCATTGCCTCGTCAAGCCCGTGAATCTTGGCATATAGCATCGCTGGCGTCTCGCCATTAGGCAAGCGTCTCTCAAATGCGAACCAATCCACGAATCCCATAAGCTCATGCGCATCCAAACTCTGCTGCCCCGTCACCGTCTTGTATTCGGAAAACGCCCTTTTGAACTCCGCTTCAAGACTTCCCTTCGTCACAGATTCTCTGACCTTAGCCATGATGTCCATTGAAGCTTTGAACTCCTTTATACGGCGTGCATCTTCACCTTCGAGCCGCATGAGCTTCTCCACTCTGTTCATACAACTTCTCACGTGCCTGTAAATGTGTTCTGGTACACCTTGCGAGATGCTCCGCTCGTAAGCCCGCAACGCCTCCTCGTATTTCCCCAAATCCTCCAAAAGAGACGCATAGTCATACCAGAAAACAGGCTCCTCCCTGATCTCCAAGAGACGTTTATACTCGTTTTCGGCATCCTCGAACCTGCCCTTTTTGACATAAAAATCAATGAGTGCCCGACGCACGCTTGTCTCCGACGGCTCCTCATCAAGCATCTTCCTTAAAACGCGCTCCGCCATTTCCCCCCTCGCAAAAAAACGACTCTTCACCTCCTCAGGCGCCTCTGTCAAAAACAGCAATAGCGTCTCCCTCAAGCCGGCGACGGCAGCGGGCGTCTCCGAGAACAACGCCCTGCACAATGGCTCATATTCAGCAAGCAGCACGACGTCCCAGAAGTTCACAGCATGCTCCTGCATCTCTGCTTGTGTCCTTGCTATCGCAATCTCGTCAACATTCAAACCGTCTTCAGCATCGAACATCTCCAGCCCATGCTCCCTCAAAAATTTCTGGAGCTTGCGTCTCGCCACGTCTTGCTGCATGCGGCTGAGCCCGCCATGCCTGCTCGCCGCCCTTGCATATTCAAAATAAAGCGTCCATGCATCCAATATTTCTTCGTTCTCCTCTCCCAAGAACTTTTTTACTAAATCTTTCATGCTCCCGCCTCATACGAATTTAAAGACCTCCGGAAGCTCGCCAATACGCTCTCTGAAGCTTTCCGGCCATTTTTCGACGTCAAAACCCTTTTGTGCGAGAAAGACCGCAGTCCATCTCTCCAAGCCAATGCCGGAGCAGCCTGACCAGAGTTCCTTGCCGCTTTGCAGTTTCACGTTGAAGCCCTTCGGGTATTTGTCACCGTTGATGCTGAGGTTCTGGAACTCCAGCCACTTCCCGTTGTAGGGGAGAAGTGCCTCGAAATCGATGGTGCCGACCTCCTTCTTCTCAGCGAGTCCAAGCCGCCCCTCCTGCGCCATGAACCACGGCGTAACCCAAGCTTTACGCCACCGCAGCTCAAAAATCTCCTCGAAAATGAAAGTATAGCGTTTCTCAAGCTTTTTGGCGTGCTCGACAACCTGCTCTTTCGTGCCGAGCCACACGAGCTCAATGCGATGGAATTCGTCAACACGCTCTATCCCGTGAATCCCGCCGCTCTCGTAGCGGTGCGACGTGCCTGAGCGGTCAAAAACGCATATTGGAAGCGATGCGTCGCTCAGAATCCTGCCCTGTAAGAAGACCCAGAATGGCGGGCATTGCGCATAGCAGAGCCCCCCGATGTTCTCGATGCGCTCCATAATCATGTGTGTCGGCACCTCGCCCGTGATTTTGAAGTAGTCCATGATGTCTTCCCAAAATTTCGGGTCTCTGGTCTTCGGCGTGCAGACGTAATAAATCTCAGGATACACCGCCCGTGCATGTCCGGAACGTTTCCAGACCTCCCATGGCACGAGCTTCGGGAAAATCATCTCTACGTAGCCCAAAGGCTTCAAAATCACCTCATCAATGATTTTCTCGAAAGTTCTAAAGATTTTTGTCACCTGTGGTCCGTAAATCCACTGACCGCGGGCAGCGCCGTGCCGGATCCAGCCACGCTCTTGCATCTCCTGCGTTGGGTCCTTGTCGAAGAACGTCGGGCGTTCCGGGCTCTCCCAGAGAAGTTCCCAGTGCTCCTCTTTCCCTCGCCACTCCAACCGCTCCCGCTTCTCCTCCAGTAGCCTTAAAATCCGGTCGGGCAGTCGGTTCCTGAGATCAGCTTCGTCCTCCAGCCGCACCTTAAGCGTTATCTTCCCGTCGTCAAGCCTCATCTTCTCCACGAGAATTTCAGGCATCCTCGGCGCTTCCGGCAAATCCCAGTCCGCTATTATCTCGAAATTCTCAACCTCAAGTCCTCTTATCCCTATCTTCAGGCTTCCAAGCCGCCCTGCAAGCGCATTCTTCAGCCGTAGAGCTGCGTCGTGCGCCCTGACGTATCTGTCAGACTTTATTTTAAAACGAAGTTCCTTGCCGCTCACTTCCCAGCTCTCGATCTCCGCTCCATGTTCTCTTTTGTCGAGGCTCCGTGGCACGCCACGTTTCAACAAATCCTCGTTCGCAAACTTTATGAACTCCGAAATTACCTTAACAGCTTCCTCCGTAAGCTCCGCACTACACTTCAAAACCCCTTTGAAGTGAAACCACACGTCTTTCATCGCCCTTTCTCCAACGCCTTTAAAACTGCGCCGACGTCCTTCACGACTTTTGCATTCATTAGATAGTCATCAACGCTTAATATAAGCGAGCCTACTTTCTCAGCTACGAAATAAGTGACGACGACACCGCCCTCGATGGCAGTCCGCATGCCCTCCATGTTGTCAGGGCTCAACACCGCTGCCAGCGTCCGAGGGTCGTCCTCCGCAAGCACGACTTTCGCCTTTATTTTCACAGAGGTATTTAAGCGGGATACGCTTAAAAATGTAGGTGAACTGCTTTTAACTAAGCAAAATAAACAATGTATGATGAAATTGGAAGATTTACCGATAAAGGACGTTCTGGTTTTCAGGTGGGAATTTGCGGAGGCGAAGACGCTTGATGAGGTTGAAAAGCGTTTTAAAGGGTATTATTACATAGTGAGACCTCGCAAAGATGTTTTAGTAACGACGACGTTTACGAGTCCCTACGTCATTTGCGCGCTCCTCCAGCGGGACGAGCGTGGCGGGGACTTCCTCGTCATTCAAACGTTCGCGGGTCGCTACCCCTACGAAAAGGTCTTTGGCGGCGCCTTCTTCTATGCAATGCGGGCGGGCATACGTATAACCGACGCGGAATATCCCGAGGACCTTCCTAAGCCTTACTTCATGGAGCCTGAGTATAAGCTGTGATGCCCGTTAATTGTCGCCAAGCATCGTGTAACGTGGGTTCTGGGAAACTTTCTTATCTTCGTTCGATTCCACTCTTTCCACAGTGACTGCTATTTCAGGGGTGCGACGTGCTCGCTCATCTCAGACCTGCCTCAACGAGGCAAACGGCACATGTCATGAGTTGCATGAGGGGGTGTCTGCCGTCTTGAGCATGGATTACGGCGACGACTTCGCATGAGTGCCGCAGTATGTATGCTCGTCTCTCATGCAGTGTGCTATAGCTTTTACGTCAGCCCTTTGCGCCTTTGCATGCTTCAACTTCAATAGTCGGTCCGACGGTCGGACGCCAGATAAAAGAGGGAGACATCCTCTACGTGGACGTGCCTGAAAGCCATATTCAAGAATTAAAAAAATTTGCGGACTACCTGACCGAAGACGAAAAAGAGACGCTTGAGGAGATAAAAG
>NZ_JBMXYC010000067.1:0-8739 GCF_053996935.1 Candidatus Alkanophaga liquidiphilum | reverse complement strand
CTTCGACATCGTTCAGCCAGACCCGCTGCATTTTTATCGGCGGGTCGGCGTGCCCGAAATTCAAAAAGACGCCGCTCGAACACATCGCGCCGAACGTCCCCGTCGTCACGACGTCAACCTCGCGAGCTGCCCTCTCGGCGCCGAGCTCCCGCACGAGCTCCGTCATCTCATCCGCGGTCACCACCGAAACGCTGCCGTCTCTTATCTTCTCGTTTATCTCGGCGGTGCTTTTTTTGACTTTTAAGTCCATGCCTCTGCTTTGTCCGCTTTTTTTCTTAAACATTACTGGGCGGATAGGTTATTGAGGGAAGGAGTGTGTTACAAGCTCCTTTGACCCGTGCGGGAACAAACAGCACTACGTAGGATTGCGCAACTCCCTTGGAACCGCACAAAGCACCTCGCAGATAGTGTTGCTCTCTACCACCACTTCGAAACTGCCGACGCTCGCAGGCACGAGTGTCGTTTCGTTTTCGCTTACGTTTATGGTCAGCATCTCGCCGTTACTGCACTTCAGCGTCAAACGCCCCCGCACGCACGTCAGCAGCAGCGGCACGTTTTTAGTATCTATCTTAAGCTTGCTGTTGTTAAGCTTAAGATGCCGCAACTCAAAACGCTCGTCCTTCACGAGCAAAAGTTCTGAGACGCCGTCATGCCGCTTTAGCACCTCAGGCATCTTCTTCAAACCCTGCCCGAAACCAACGTCGTCGAATTTCAAAACTTTGCTCGCATGCTCCAAGTGGAGCTCGCGCCCCCTGTCGTAGTCGTAAATCCTGAAAGTTCGCCCTGAAGAGGTGCTGACCTCATAAACCTTCGTGCCACCGCCGAGTGCGTGAGCAACGCCCGCAGGGATGTGAAAAACGTCGCCGACGCCCACTTTAAGCTCATTAAGGAATGCGAGGCTGAAATTACGATTACGCACGGCGTCCCAGAATTTGCGCGCCACAGCTCTCTCGCCGCCGCAGCGCAAGCTCTCTGCGATGCCTATGTAAATCTTTGCGCCTTCTGAGGCTTCGAGGACATACCACGCTTCGTTTTTGCCGAACGCATCTCCGAGCGTTTTTGCATAAGCGGCGTCGGGATGCACCTGCACCGAAAGGTTTTCATCCGCTTTTATTATTTTCACAATCAGCGGGAATTCATAACGTTGCACAGTCGCCCCTTGAGCGTCGGACACGATGCAGCTTTGCGCAACGCCACCCAGAACCTCAGGGAAGAGCGTTGCAAGCTCCCAGAGCCGCAACTTCAGCCCTGAGGGTAGCGTAACACAATTCCGGGACGACACGCACCAGAGCTCGTAGCCCCATGGCTTGTCCTTGACGAAAGCATCCACTTTAAGCGGCATTTTTGCAGCGTCCTGCAAGTTCTCCCTTAAAACAGCCGTCGCCTCTTCCAAGCATGTATCGCCTAGGGCATCGCCTCGCATCCCCATCCTAAAAAGCAGAAGGCTCGTCCTGACGTCGTTAAGCGTCCTCAGCAGCGCTTCTCTGTCGCCCGCAGCAATGGCGGACGCAACATTCTCTATCCTATGTCTCGTATCCTCAAGTTCCTTCTGGCTGACACCTTTCATCATCTCTGCAACCTCTCGCAGCGAGAAATCATTTTCTGGGAGCCGTGAGTGCCACCACTTCTCTTTATCGCCCCTTTCTTCACCAATTCTGATTTTCAGCCGTATTCTCCCCTCAATAGGATGGAAAACATCAACTACGCATTTTCCCTCCTCGTGGATTTCTGCATGGTCTACGACATTGTAAATGATACAGCGTTTCGCCTGCACCCTGCTGAGTTTTGAATCTATCATGCAAGAATCTTCCAGATTTGCGTCTTTGGCGACGGAATCGAAAACGACGCACCTCTCAACGTTGCCGCCCGAAAAGCTTGAGCTTTCGAAGACGGAGTTATAAACTTCACAGCCAAGAGACTCCGTTCTTGGCGCTACGTGCAAAAATTCCCTCAACTTCGACCCCACATCGGTCAAAATGCTCATTAAACTATTGTAGTAGCTCTCATTCGTCCCAAAATCCACCCAAACAGCGTTTTCACTTAACGGGATGCTCTTTATTAAGGACAAGCCGCCTACCCCCTTTAAGGCTTCGCTTAACCATTTCGCCCGCTCACGTAGCCAGCCCTCGGCGCTTGCTTCCGACGAAATCCAAAGCTGCCAAAGCTCGTCAGAGTTGAACTTCCCGCTCCTTGCGTCGAGCTGCTCCCTGAACGCCTCAAGCATTTTCTCGGCAGCGTCGCCGCTCATCAAAAACGTCCCCATATTTATCATGACTCCAACGTCGCCCGCCGCTCGCTGCAAACGCTCAAGCTTCGTTTTTACTGTGTCATAATCTCTGGAGTCGTCGAATTCAAGAAGCTCGCAGCCCTCGCCGCACCTAACAATCTGAATGCCGTAGTTGCTCGCAATCTCCGCAGTAAGCTCAGGGACGCTCAACCCGAAGAGAAGGACGTGCGTGCTTTCCGCACAACGTCTTATCTCGTTAACGTCATCTTCAAAAAATATGAGTTGGTCGCCCCACGTCACTAAAATCCTCGAAGGTATGGAAATTTCTTGAAATTGCTTTATCACGGCCTCCAGTAACGTCAGCCTCGGCAGTTTTATAAAAGATTTGTTCAAACACGCTCTCGTGAGGAGGTTTCTCGTGCCCTCGCCCGCTGTGTGCACGACTAAGACGCTCTTGTCGCGCTTGACTTCCGCCACGAGGTTCTTGCCGACGGCGGCGCTCGCATTTTTGAGAGCAAACAGCGTTCCAAGACCGTTTCCGGCGGCGCCCTGCCATGCTGCCTCTGAAACTGGTATGAGCTTCGAGTCGAGAACGACATCGCTCGAAAGCGACATTCGCCTGAAATCTTCTACCTGCGTGTCGTCTGGAAGCACAATCACCACATAATCGAACATTCATTTTAACATGAGGTGATGAAAACTAAAAGCCTTCGTTGGTGCTTTTCGAAACCAGATACACGGCTACCGTAAGTCAAAAATAGCATATCCTCCCTCTCTCTTTGAATGCTACCGAGAACGATTGAGTGGGACGATACAAGGAACGTCATAAAAATGATAGACCAGACTCGGTTACCAGCCCGCCTTGAAGTTCTGGAGTGCGGCGATGTTGACTCGCTGATAAAGGCGATAAAAGAGATGAAAATCAGAGGCGCTCCCGCTCTTGGAGTCGCTGGCGCCTTCGGCGTCGCACTTGCAGTATTTAATGCTCAAAGCTTTGAAGAAGTGGAAGATGCTGCAAGAAAGCTCAGCACCGCAAGACCTACCGCCGTGAACCTGAGCTACGGCGTTTTGAGAGCAATGCATCGTGTTCGCACGGCGAAAAGCCTCGAAGAGGCGAGGCGGGCGGCGCTCGAAGAGGCGAAGAAAATGGCGGAGGAGGACGTTGCGACGAATCGAAAAATCGGAGAGCACGGCGCCAGTTTCCTTGAGGACGGCGACGTTGTCATGACGATTTGCAACGCTGGACGCCTCGCATGCGTTGATTTTGGGACGGCGCTCGGCGTCATACGGGCGGCGGTGGAGAGAGGCAAGCGCATAAGAGTATTCGCCTGCGAAACGAGACCCCTGAACCAAGGTTCAAGGCTCACCACCTTCGAGCTTCTTGCAGACGGCATCCCCGTCACGCTAATCACGGACGGCATGAGCGGCTTCGTCATGCAGCAGCGGCTTGTCTCTAAAGTCATCGTCGGCGCCGACCGCGTCGTCAGCGACGGTTTCTTCAACAAAATCGGCACATACTCGCTGGCGGTCCTCGCAAAACACCATCGCATCCCGTTCTACGTGGCGGCGCCGCTCTCAAGCTTCGACCTCGGAAAACGCTCTGAAGACGTGGAAATAGAAGTGCGGAGCGCCGACGAGCTCAAGTTCTTCTGCGGCGTCCAGATTGCGCCGCTCGACGTCGAAGTTTACAACCCGGCGTTTGATTTTACCCCCCATAAGCTCGTCACGGCATTCATCACCGAAAATGGCATATTCACACCAAAAGAGCTTTCAGAATTACAATCTGCTGAGAAAAGATAAGCAGGAGTGGAGTTCGGAGAGGTCACAAGCTGCAGCTCAGGCTTGAGGAGTGCTGGTGAGTTTGCGGAAGCTGAGAGCGCAAGAGGTCCTGAGCGCCCACGTCCCAAAAAGGTTTAGGCACGAGCTCGCACTCAAAAATGGCGCAGCTAAAAAAGTAACTTACTGTCTGAGCAGACGCTTTTATGTCCAAAAATTTTATAAAGCTGCAGCCCTAATTTGAAATTGGTGAGGGCAAGGAGTTGATAGACGTAAGCGTAAAGCTTTTAGCATTGATAATATTGTTCTTGCTCTCTGCATTTTTCTCAGCGTCAGAGACTGCTTTGGTGGCAATAAGCAGGATAAAAGTAAAGAAGCTGATTAATGAGGGGAAAGAGGGCGCTGAAGAGATCCACGAGCTCAAAAAGGATCCTGATAGCCTGCTCACGACCATTCTCATCGGGAACAACCTCGTGAACATAGCGGCGTCCGCAATCGCTACGTCGCTCGCTATCGAACGCTTCGGCAGCCTTGGCATCGGAATTGCGACCGGCGTCATGACGCTCATCATCCTGACGTTCTGCGAAATTTTCCCGAAGACGCTCGCAGCCAGAAACCCGGAGGCGGTTTCGCTAATAGTTTCGAAGCCTATAAGGCTCTTAGTTCATATTTTCCGCCCGGTAGTCCGTGTTTTCACACTGATGGTAGTTGCGTTCAGGAGGTTGCTAAGGTGGGCGCCGTCGAGTGCAGTTGAGACGGTTTCCGAGGAGGAAGTGAAGACGTTACTTGACATCGGCGAGGATGAGGGTGTCTTCGACGAGGACGAGAAAGAGATAATAGAGAGGGTCTTCGAGCTTGACGACATCACCGCTGTAGATATAATGACGCCGCGAGAGGACATGGTTTGCGTCTCGGCTGACTGTTCCGTGAAGGAGGCGGTGGAAGTCATAAAGAAGCACGGATACTCCCGCATCCCTGCCTACAAAGACAACCCCGACAACATCATAGGCATACTCTACGCCAAAGACCTCCTAACGCATGCCTGCAGCGGCTGCGACGGCGATTCGAGCATCAAAAACCTGCTAAAGCCGCCTTATTTCGTGGATTACAGAACGAAAGTGGATGACCTCTTGCGGGAATTTCAGAGGGGGAGGTTCCACATTGCGATCGTAGTCGACGAGGCGGCACGCCCATTAGGCTTGGTGACGCTCGAAGACGTTCTTGAGGAACTCGTAGGCAACATCTTCGACGAATACGACGATAGCGCCAAGCTCGTCGAAGTGCTCGACGAGGACACTCTAATTATCGACTGCCGCATGCGGCTGCGGGACTTCTTGAAAATCACGGGCATCCGAGAAAACGGGACGCTCGCTGCCTTTCACGCTCGCAACGTCACCACGAACGCCGCACCCGCCACCGCCGCCGCAAACAGGCACTTCCTCTCGGTTAAAACCGTCAGAGACCTCGCAACGCAGCTCTTCGGCGAACACCCCCCTGTCGGCACAAAAACTCTCCTCAATAACCACGAGTTGATAATCGAAGAAACAGACGAACAAGGCATAAGCAAAATCAGAGTGAGAAAACTTGATACCTGATTACTTCTTATGCCGCATCTTCTTTCTTCTTTTTTTCAACTTATGCTTCCGCATCTTCTGCCTCCAGCGCTTCCTGCCGCACGGTATCCGCACCACCCCTAAACTTCGACCTAAAAGTTTTTCCTTTTATATGTTTTAAATACTTTGCTCAGCAGAATTAAAGGATGCGGCGGAACGCTCTTTAATGCTCTTACTAAAGGATAAACATGGATTTCCGGGGGCACTGCGCAGTCGCAATGCTCACGTTTGCGCTGTTTGCGCTTGCGATTTTCATATCACCGTTGCCAAAAACGCCCGCAACGCTAATCTTCTCGCTCTTGGCATGCTTCGTCGGCGCAAACCTCCCAGATCTCGATATAAAAACGTCAAAACCGCACAGGTATGCAATGCGGGTGACTGCCGCCGCCACTGCGTTCTTCTTGGCGCTGCTTGTGGTGTCGGTGGTTCTACACTCAGACGTAAACACCCAAAGCGTGCTCTTGAAACTCACGGTGATCTCAGTTACGACATTACTCGTGGTCTTCCTCGTAAGCCGGCTACCGCACCGCGGTCCGACGCACGGCGTTCTCGGCATCTCCGCATACGCATTACTTCTTCTGCTCATCACGCTCCTTTTCGGGTTTCCGCTCGCTGTTGCGTTTCTCATAACGCTCGCCGGCGTCGCAGGCTACGCCTCTCACATCCTCGCGGATGAAGCCTCAACGTTTTTCAAGAAGAAAAAATCTAAGAGGAAAAGGAGATGAGTCTGTGGATTGAAAAATACAGACCGGAGACACTTGCCGAGATAGTAGGACAAGACACCGCCGTGACGTGTGGCGAAAGGTTTTTGGAAAGCGGGAGTGTGTCGAACCTCCTGCTTTGGGGTCCGAGGGGCGTTGGCAAGTTCTCATTCGCGAGAGCCTTATCTTTAGAGCTTTACGGCGACCTTGCGAACTTCGTCTGTCTCGACGCCTCCAATATATTCGAGGGCGGCAGGAAGTATCTGGCTGAGGAAAAGCGCTTCCGCCTGTTCTACGAAGAGCGGGCATCGGTCATTGATACATTCAAGAGAATCATTCGGGAATTCACGGCGCTCGCCCCAATAAACGCCGACTTCAAAATAATCTTCTTCAACAACGCAGAGGCACTGACACTTGACGCCCAGCACGCACTCCGCAGAACCATGGAAAAATACAACAAGACCTGTAGGTTCGTTTTTTCGACGACAAAGCCCGCGAAAGTCATCATGCCGTTGCGCTCAAGATGCGTAGTGCTACATTTTCGGAAATTAGGCGACGAGCACATCGAAAAAATACTAAAAAAGGTGGCAAAGGGAGAGCGGCTGGAGATTTCGGCGGACGCTTTGTCACTACTAAAGGCAAGTGCCAGCGGGAATGCGTTCATGGCGCTCAGCCTGCTACAGGCAGCAGCAGCCCTTTCGCCGACTGTTAAAAGCGAGCGGCGGAATGTGGATGCCGACGCCGTGCGTCTCGCAATAGAAAAGAGCTATGGGGCGGACGCCGCTGCTGCGGAGGTGTTGCTCTCGCATGCGCTTAAAAGCGAGCACGACGCCTTACGAAAAAAGCTCCGCACCCTCCTTGACGAGCGTGGCATGAGTTGCCGGGAGCTGCTTGAGCGCTTGCAGGATGCCGTGAAGCGGAGAGCTACAGACGGATGCATGCCTTCCGAGACTTCAGCCCGTGCCCTTCTGAGAATCAGCGACGCTGACGCTCGTCTTTGCGAAAGTCTGAATGCTGAAATTCACGTTGAAGAGGCGCTGGCGAGCATTTCGGAACTCTAAGCAGAATATAAGCCCAAAGCTCGTTTGAAAAGCTAAGTTCAACACTCTGACCTGGGAGTAGTGAGATAAGATTTATGAGTTTTACGAGTGATATACTTTACGGTGATAACGTGAGAAGTCCAAGAGAGGAGGTTGTTGAAGCTATAAGGAGACGAGATGCAAAATGGCTGTTGGACAAATCCGTGGAGTTTCACGGGCATTACTGCCACAAAGTGGCTTACGGAATAAAAGCAAGCCTCCTTGCGCTGGAAGAGCTTGGCATGAGCGCTGCCGACGATGATATTATGGGAAGCGTCGTCACAATAGTTGAGACTGCAGGTCCTTTCTGCAACGGCGTCCAGCTCGTGCTTGGGACGCTCGGAGGCGCTAATCTCGTGGTAAGAGATTGCGGGAAGCTCGCAATCACACTTCTGAGGAGCGACGGCACTGCCATCCGTGTTTCAGTGCGTCCTGAATTCTTAGACGGCTTTGTGGAGAGACATCCTGAGATGAAGAGGGTGTTCAGAGGCAAGTATGCGACGATTCTCGTCGAAGGCGAGAGAACGCCGCTAACGAAACTACGGCTACTGGAAGTCCTCACGGGGTGCATGAATCCTGAAGAGCGAGAGGCGCTCGTGGAGGAGATGACGAAGCGGCACAAGGAAGCAGTGCTGAAGGAGCTTGAGGCTTCTGACGAGGAAATGTTCAAGGTGGAGCGTAAAAAGCTTGAGTTTTCGGCGTTTGCGCCGGTTTGCGAGTGCACGATGCCCATCGTCGTATGCGAAGCCTGTGGCGACGCTGTCCTCGAAACGCACGTCAGGCTGCGCAACGGTCGAAAACTTTGCTTGGACTGCGCAGGCGAGAAAACGCCTATGCTTGTGGCGGGCAGGCTTCTCTTCTGATGTTGACGAATTCGGCTTGAAGATTACAAAATGTCGATAAGAAAGCCCCTCGTTTCAGGGGATGAATTAAGGTAAGGAAGGTAGGGGGTGGAAGTTGGTTCGTTAGGAAGATGTTGCTGCTAATCCCCTTTAAAGGAGGGCAGGGGAGGCGGGTGGGAAAAGTTTTTATAGCTTGCGTTCAATGGATGAGTAACGAGGCTGTGGGTATAACCTGCGGTCAGGAGCTGCGTGCTCAGCTCGAAGGGGAGCGCTTATGCACACTCCCCCACCTCCCAAGCTTCCGGTGGAAGCCCCCGACTTTATCGGGGGAGGAGGTCACGCTTAAAGTGAAGCTCCCGACCTCAGTCGGGAGAGGCTCACGAAGCTCTCCTTGCCTTTATTTCTTTTATCTCCTCAAGCGTCTCTTTTTCGTCTTCGGTCAGGTAGTCCGCAAATTTTTTTAATTCTTGAATATGGCTTTCAGGCACGTCCACGTAGAGG
>NZ_JBMXYC010000066.1:0-48775 GCF_053996935.1 Candidatus Alkanophaga liquidiphilum | reverse complement strand
ACACTTCGAAGAGAAACTGGGTTTTCTTCAACGGTAAGAGAAAGCTGTTCAAATGCAAATGTGGCTACGAAGCCAATGTGGATAGAACTGCCTCTCGTAACATAGCAACTCTGGCTCTGGAGCGGGGTTTGGTCTCTGAGACCACTCTCAGCACCCAGCCCCCGAGTTCCAGAGCCGGGGGCGCTGTCAGCCGCCCCGTCAGGCTCGATGAGGGTTGTTGGCAACATCTCCCCTCCGAGAGCAAGCTCCTCGATTTATCGAGGAGAAGCTGACCCCACGCTTACAACATCATGAAGAATGAGTATCCAAAGTTAGGAGGGCACTTCGAAGTGCTTCATTACACGCAACTCCTACAAGAGTTAATTCAAAAAGGCGAGATAAAATTATCAGAGTTTAAATCTAAAGTTACATATCACGACCCTTGTTTTCTGGGTAGATACAATGGGATTTATGAACCTCCAAGGGAGGTTCTACGGAGCGTTCCGGGAGTCGAACTTGTGGAGATGGAGCGAAATAGAGAAAATTCCTTTTGTTGCGGTGGTGGCAGCGGGAACATCTATATGGACTTCTTAGGCGGCGACGACGCAGCTCCTAACAGGATTAGAATAAAAGAAGCTTACGATACCGGCGCTGAGGTTTTAGCCGTAGCGTGCCCTGGCTGCATGATGATGCTTGAGGACGCTTTAAAAGAAGAAGAATTAGAGGATAAAATGGTCGTCATGGACTTATCTGAGCTTGTGAGAGATGCTTGCCTGAGATAAGCTTCCTTTATTTGAGCGGATTTTGATGTTAAATTGTCAAGGTGCTGCCTGTTCAGAGCGCCGCACTACGAGCTTTACGCTTGTTTACCCGGCCGGAATGCACCCCCCGTCTGAAGCGAATGATTCTTTTATGATACTTCCAGCAATTAAATAAAAAAAGGAGAAATTAACGAGCAATTTCTCTGGAGATGATGAGTTTTTGGATCTGAGTGGTGCCTTGGGCGAAGGTGAAGCACTTTGCGTCTCGGAAACAACGTTCTACGCGTCCTTTCATCACGCCGTAGCCGCCGAGCACGGTCATTGCGTTTACTGCCGCTTTCACGGCGAGTTCCGTGCCATACCACTTCGCCATTGAGGTTTCCTTCGTGTGTTTCTCGCCACGGTCGCTGAGCCATGCCGCCTTATAGCAGAGGAGGCGAGCAGCCTCGATTTCTGTCGCAATTTCCGCAAGCATGAAGCCGATGGCTTCGTGCTCCCAGAGTTTCTTCCTAAAGGTCTCCCGCTTCTTCGCATATTCGAGCGCGGCATCGAAAGCGGCTTTCGCAATCCCGACGTTCCCCGCGGCGAGCGTCAGTCTCGTCTCGTCAAGCGTCTGCATCAGAATCCTGAAGCCCTTGTTTTCCTCACCGAGCATGTTTTCGGCGGGCACTCGCACGTTGTCAAAATGGATGACGTAGGCTTTGTGTCCTCTCGTGCCAATGTAAGGCTCTCGCTCGCCGATTCTGATGCCGTCGGCGTCCTTAGGCACGACGAAAAGGCTTACACCTCTCGCTCTGAGCGAGGGGTCGGGGTGCGTCCTTGCTGACGTCACGAAGAAGCTGGCGATGTGCACCTGGCTTATTTGCCGCTTCACGCCTTTCAGTACGTATTCGTCGCCGTCCCTTTCCGCTTTTAGCGTTATGGCGCCGGCGTCGGAGCCGCAGCCCGGCTCCGTCATCGCAAGCGCCGGGAATGCGTCGCCTCTTGCAATCTTTGGTAGCAATTCCTCCTTCAGCGACTCTTTGCCGCCGATAACTATGGGGAGCGTGCCGAGCCCTGCGACCTCGACGAATGGGATGCAGGAGCCGCAGGCATAGCCTATTTCCTCGGTGATAAGGCAAATACTCACCTTATCAAGCTCAAACCCACCGTATTTCTTCGGAATCCAGACCGCAGGTAGCCGCAACTCCTTCAGCATCTTGTCCAAAAGCTCCTGCGGCACGTCCTCCTTCTCGTCTATCTCCTCAGCTCTCGGAAGGAGCTCCTTCTGCGCAAATTCCCGAACCCGCTCCCTCCATTCTTCCTGCTCGGGGGTCAAGTCGAAAGAAATCGGCATGATTTTTAGTTGTCTTTATTGCATAAAAAAGCTCATTGTGGGGGCGGCGATTTGATAATTCAGAAGTTCTGGTGACGTGCTCTCTGCCGGGCTGCTGAGATTTCAAGGCGTCTTCTTCTGTTCGGACCCAGCCCGCCTCGCATTAAGTAGTCTTTGCATGTGTTCTTTTAAGCCTTTGAAGGGAAGTCGCTCCACATACCAGTCACACGGCAGCCGCAACTCCTTAAGCTCCGACTCCGCAAGCTCGACCTCGACACTTGTGCCTTCGGCGGTGGGCTTGACGAAGATGTCAAAGCTTTCGAAACGCTTTGACGAAACGAAAAGCATGAAATAATGGCGGTAGTTGTGCAGCTCCCACTCTAAAACTTTGATATTGTAACGGCGGAACTCCGCAGGGTGCACAAGCCGCAGCTCCTTCGGGCTTACGATGGGCTCATATCTTATCCTCGTGCGGAGGACGCCGCCAGTATCTCTCGCTGCTACGATATATTCTCTCTCCTCGCCGTCATACAGCACTCTCGCACGGTAAAAAGGTCCACCGTCGGACGAGCCTCTAAAATTTGAAACTACCTCGAAAGGAATGGTATCCCTCGAAATGAGCCCGGAGTCCGTCAGCGCCCCGTGAAGCTCGTCCGCAGTCTCCCCGAAGAACAGTGACGCTGAAATGCGGACGGTGAGCTGCGGCTTCCTCGACGTGCCGTAATTGTGAATCTCCTTAATGCGGGCTTCAAAATGCTTCGACTCTAACATCATAGCTAAACCTCGGAACACATTTTCTTAATCTTCATTTTCCCCACTCTCTTCGAGTTTTGTAAGATTCTGACGTAATTTAAGTTTTATTTTTGTATTTCAATCTTTATAGCATACTAATTTATTTTCCCGTTGCTTGCAAGACCCCCTTAGGGAATACGCAACGCAAGCGGAGGGGGCGGGTCAGATTTAAATGCTCTGAGGAAGAATACAACGACCTTGTGACAGCCGTAAGGCTGGACGTAGCTGACGGTCAAAGCACGTCGCAACTCGTCAGCTAAAATCAATAGGTATACGTCCTACTAAACTTAAACGGCGAGAATGGCGTTCCGCCGCCCTCATAGAACTTGGTGAACCACTCGTAGAAGTGCAACCTGATGGTGTGGATGCCCGCCATGATGGCTTCAAGGATAACGACGAGGGCGGTGCCGCCGAGGAAGACGAGGGCGGCTATTGCTGCGCTTATCTTCATGCACATGAACGTCAGCAGTATGAACACCTCGATGAGCGCAGCGTGGCACAACGCCAGCGCCAGAATCCTACCGTATGAAACGGTATTTGCGAGGAAGCGGAAGAAGTTTTCGAGCAAAGCGTCAATAATCCCATCTATCAGGATGATAAGCAGGTCCATGGTTGAGCGCTTCTGCTTTTCGCCGCCGTTCTCCGCAATCGCAAGCTCGCCGCCGTCAGTTGCCATTTCTCCGTGCCCGTGCGCTTCGCCATGTTCTGCATGCTTCAACTCCTCCACGATTCTGAGAATCATGAGTGTAAGTATCGGAGCGATTATGAACGCCGTGAAGTTTCTCAGCAGCACGGGGATGTTGCCGTCGCTGAGTTCCGTGAACGGCGGGAAGCCGAAGAGCAACAGCAGGAAGTAAAGGGCGCCGAAAAGACACCAGATCTTCACAAAACCAGCAACGCCTTTCAACTTATCACCTTTCAAAAAGTTGTTCACGCCGTTGAGCGTCAAGCCCAGCCCCATGTGCAGTGCGCCGATGAGCATCGAGACCACAAACATGAACTCCACGTTCGGAATCGGCTCGAACCACAGCGGCTTGAAAATCAAGGAGTGCGGCGGGTGCATATGCAGCGCCTCCTCAATCATGTGTGCAGCGTATTCGCTGAAGCCGAAGAACTCGCCAAACAGCGCCCCGGCGACCATCGAGAAAAAACCGCAGAGCGCAATCACTAACCCCATCTGCCGCATCTCCTTGCCCAAGCCTCTGAAAGCAAGCATTAAAGCAAGACCGAGCAAGAAAACGAGCAACCCATGCCCGATGTCCGGGAACATGAGGCCAAACAAGATTGGGAAAATGATGGCGGTAATGATTGTGGGGTCGATGTCGCCGTAAGACGGCGGGCTATACATGTTTATTATGGACTCAAAGGGCTTCAAGAAACTGGGGTTCCGGAGGAGCGTTGGGACTCTTGTGTCATGTCGGCTCGGCTTCCGCACCTCAAAGGCGCAAACGTCGTCCGTGACGGAGCGCACGCCCTCAATGACGGCATCCACGTCGTCCACAGGCACCCAACCCTCTATGACCTTCGCCCGCTCAGTTTCGCCGAACAGGAGTCGCATCCGGGCGCTTGTATCCTCTATTTGCACGAGCTCCCGCATCACAAACAGGTCATACAGCTTCTCTTTTTTTACCTCCTCAATCTTACGCTTCGCCTCCTTTATCTGCGCCTCAAGCTTGTTCTGCCTCTCTCTCACCTCTTTTATCGCATCCTCTATGTTCGCAGACAGGAACGGCGGCGGTGTGAAGATTTCGAAGTCTACCATCCTTAACGCTCTTGCCACTTCGTCCCTGTGGGCTTTCAGCGTGACCACGATTGCTGCCACGACGCCCGCGTCAAGCGGCTTCGAAACAACAATACTTTCTTCACCGGCAGCACCCGCAACGAGTCGCTCCAGCTCCGCAGCGTTTTCAGCAGAAACCCTTCCCACAAACACGTAAACGAATTCTTGCTCGCCCACGAAACTTAAATCCACACCCAAATCCCGCAGCACGTTTAGAATCTCAAGTGTGTTTTCAAGCTCCGAAAGCTCAGAATGAGCACGCTCTGCACGCTCTCTCGCTCCGATGACGGCTTCCTCCACCCGCCTTAGCTCATTTTCTATATCCCTAATGTCCACCCTTTCCACTTTTACCCGCCGCACCGCCTCCTCGTGCCGCTTGAACAACAAGTCCTTTATACTCCGTTTCTCCTCCTTTGCGGGGCGGAGCACTTCTATCACATTATCAATACGCATCAAAAGCCCAGAATACTTCGCTAAAGTAGGATCCGCCTTAGGCGGCTCTACCAAATCACCAAACTCGTCCAAAAACTCTTTTATGTCGGTGACATGCACGCAGCCAAGCTCGTCCATCTTCTTTATAATCGCATCCACGTGCTCGTCCAGCACGATTATGCGAAGCTCCCGCATCTCAACAGGACGTAGCATACCAACCTCCATCTTCCATGGAAGAGCTATAAAAGTTTTTTGAATTTGCTTAAAGGGAAGAGGTATTAAAATCACCGTCGCTGCTGCAACCGCCACACGACCCAATCTGCTAAGAACTCCATGGCAACGACATGCTCCCTAATCCTATGTCCGGCACCTTTGACTATAAAAAGCTCCTTTTCCGAGCTTCCAGTCGCCTCGAAAAGCTTGTAAGCGTCTCTTACGTCCACAAGCTCGTCAAGCTCGCCGTGCATGATGAGCAGCGGCTGCCTCACATCCTTAATCCAACGCAATGGCCTCAGCCCCTCAGCCTCCGCTGCAAATTTTTTTATAAATTTGTCAGCGTCTTCGGCTCTTAAGCTTCTCTGCTTTTTGATAAAGGCTTTAAAGCTTTCGGGGTCAAGCCGCAGCGCCGCCGGGCAACTGCACGTCGCTAGCACGTTTATTCGAGCGTCGTGCGCCGCATTGTAAATGGCAACGACGGCGCCGCCACTGAACGCAACGACGCCCAACTTGCTGACTTCTCTCGCGCGCGACAAAAAATCCACGGCAGCTCGCAAGTCCTCGGACCAAGAGCGCAGGCTGAAGTAGCCGCTGCTGCCCGCCGTGCCACTGAAGTTGAAGATGAGGGCGATGACGCCACGCTTGCAGAAGCGTTTGGCGAGTTCTCCGTAGCCTTTTTCCTCAACGGGCTTCGCTACCTTCGGAATGCCGTGGCAGAGGCACACCGCCGGGCGTTTCTCCGCACCTTCAGCTTGCGGCGTGAATAACGTGCCGCTCAGCCTCACGCCGTCCCGCTTAAACGAAATTTTCTCCTCCCTCATCCTCGTCTTCAGGGGACTTGTAGTAAGGACATTCTGAAAAATTGCCGTCGACGAGCAGCGGGCACTGTGGGTAGCCGAAAACGAGTGTGCAAATCCCTCTGTCCTCAAGAAGATACCGACACTTCCTCTCCATCCTTTTGAGTTTGCTTTCCACGTCGTTAAATTACATTCGTTTGGCAGCGGCAATACACTATCAGCCGCAAAATAGCTTGCTCTCGGCTTCTACCATAGAGATATAAGCCCGGAGATGTAAAATGAAAGGCATGGGACTAAGGACTTCTGATGAATATTTAGAACGACTTCGAGAGATGCGCCTCAATGTTTACATAGGTGGCGAGCGTGTCCGCCGCGATGATAAGCGGCTGCTGCCCTGCTTGCGGGTGATATGTAAGACTTTTGAGGAGGCGCAGAAGCCGAAATATGAGGGTCTGATGACGACGCCATCGCATTTGAGTGGGGAGAAGATAAACAGGTTCACGCACGTTTGCCAGACGCCTGAAGACCTTTTGAAAAAGCAGCAGATGATAAGGACGTATTGTAGGATGACTGGCGGCTGCATCCAGAGGTGTATGGGCTGTGACGCCATAAATGCGCTCTCAGTCGTCACCTACGAGCTTGACGAAGCCTTCGGCACGGACTACCACGCCCGCTTCCTCGAATACCTGCGAGAGTTTCAGCAGGAGGACATGGTCGCCGCCGCCGCTCAGACAGACGTCAAGGGTAACAGAGTCTTGAGACCTCATCAGCAGGCGGACCCCGACCTCTACGTCAGAGTCGTGGAACGGCGTTCAGACGGCATCGTGGTGCGTGGCGCAAAGAACAGCATAACGATAGCGGCATACGCCGACGAGCTGATAGTGCTACCGACGAGAGCGATGACCGAGAGGGATGCGGACTGGGCGGTCTCCTTTGCGGTCCCCGCCGATGCTGAAGGCGTGCATCTCGTAACGAGGGCGACGGCGCCGAGACAGAGAAAAGTGTTGAAGGCGCCTTACACCGAATATGGCATCGGCGACTCTTTTGTCGTCTTCGACGACGTTTTTGTCCCTTGGGACCGGGTATTCATGTGTGGGGAATGGCAGTTAGCAGGACGGCTGGCGACACTCTTCGCCCTTTTCCACAGGCACAGTTACACGGCGTGCAAGCCCGCCCTCACCGACGTCTTTCTCGGCGCCGCCGTCTTAGTTTCGGAATACAGCGGCATACTCGGCAGGGAGCACGTGAGACGCAAGCTCGTTGACCTTGCGTGCGTTGCGGAACTCGTCTATGCCGCCGGCATCGCCTCCGCAATATTTTCAAAACGAGCCACCTCTGGCACCTGCATCCCTAACGTGATTTACACGAACGTCGGCAGGCGGCACGTCGGGCTCAACATCTACCACGAATATGATATCCTTGCGGACCTTGCAGGCGGGCTTCCGGCGACGTTGCCTTTTGAGGACGACTTTTTCAACGAGGAAACAAAAGGCTTTCTCGAGAAATACATAAAACGTGCCGCCGACATCCCGTCTGAGAACGTTCACAGATGCTTCCGGCTGCTCTCCGACATACTGTGTTCGGCGCACAGCGGCGTCATGCAGCTCGTCGGAGTCCACGGCGGCGGCTCTCCGATAATGGAGGAAATAGCCGTTTACCAGAATTACGACTTTGAGGATAAGAAGAAGGTGGCGGAATATCTGGCGGGTATAAGGGGAGACCTCCCTGACTTCGAAGTGGGGTGAAGTGATGAAATACAAGAGCGTGGGCTTCGGCTACATGCTCCCGCTCCACCCTTGGAGCCTGATTTTGGAGCTTACAAAGCATTGCGAGGCAGCAGGGCTCGATGCGGTTTACATGGCAGATCACACCGTGGCGTTCGGCATAAAGAGATTTGACGCCCTCGAAGCTTGGACGACGCTCGCCGCCCTCGCCACCGTCACGAAAAAAGTCCGGCTCGGAGCCATCGTCAGCGACGTCCACCGACACCACCCTGCAGCCCTCGCTCAGATGGTAACGACCGTTGACATCATATCTGGAGGACGCACGGTCCTTGGCATCGGCATAGGCGAGGGTATGAACCTTATCCCCTTTGGCGTGCGCCACGACAAGCCCACAGCACGCACCAAAGAGGGGGTGCGGCTTATAAAAAAATTGTGGACTTCTGAGGGACGAACTTCCTGCGACGGCGAGTTTTTCAGCCTGAAGAACGCAAAGCTGCAGCCAAAGCCGATACAAAACCCACACCCGCCAATCTGGATTGCCGGGACTTCGCCTTCAATGTTAAAGCTCGTCGCCGAAGTCGGGGACGGCTGGGTTCCGGCATTCATGACGCCCGATGAGTTTGCGAAGACGCTAAATGAAATTCGGGTGATGGCGGCTGAGCTCGGCAGGGACGCTTCGGAAATAACGCCGGTATGTTACACCTACTGCGTCGTGGCAAAGAGCGACGAGGACGCTGAAAACATGATAAAAGTGCCGGCGAAGATGAATTTAGCTCATTTTTCGACGAGGCTGCGCCGCTATGGTGTGGAAGTACCTGAGGAATTAAGAGTAACGAAAATGCCGCTCGATGAGAGCTCTGCTCGCAAGCTGCTCGAATTCGCAAAGAGGCTGCCGGATGAGACCATAGAGAATCGCTTCATCTACGGCTCTCCAGAAAGGTGTATAGAAATCATCGAAGAATTCATAAAAGCCGGCGTGCAGCAATTTTGCCTGCCACTACTCGTCAGATACGAAAACATGAAGGACACGCTCAAGCTCTTCGCCGAGGAAGTAGTTGAATACTTCAAGGAAGCTTAAAAGCGATGCTGCGATGGAACAACAAGCTCGGCAGCGGGACGCAAAAGTAACGCACGCTTTAAGCTAAGCACTCCAGCCGATTTAGCCGCACTCCGCCGTTAGCCAGAGGCTTCCTGCTGTTTCAACTCCTTAAGGAACTTCATGATTTCAGAGACGAGCTCTTCAATTTTTTCTTCGCCCTCGTAGCAGACTTCGAGCACAGGAACGCCCTTTTTCCTTATCAAATATTTGAAATACTCGTCGGCGACAGCGCAGCCCATGCAGCCGAAAGTAGGTGGAGCGTTCTCTACGATGACCGCAGCCTCTGCCTCCTCAAGCAGCGGGACGAGAACTCCGATACGCCCCTTGAGCCCCGCAGGCTCCTCTACGGAGACGTAACGCAACGCCCGCTTCAAATCCTCTTCGGTGATGTTTAGCGGCGGTGCATCTATCTCTGCATCTCGAACCCGCTTACCTATCTCCTTCATTAGCACCACGGGCTCGTGCCCTGCTCGTTCTACAAGGTCCGAAAGTATCAAACTGTTCGGCGGGTAAACAAGCACCTTCATCTTCATCCCCTACTCCTTTATAATCACAAACAAAAATATACCTTCGTGGAACTTTGCCCGCCGCTGACCGAGGAGGACGTAAGGAAGCTGAAGGTAGGTGACGTCGTTTACGTCAGTGGCGAGGTTGTCGCCGTAAGAGACAGGACGCTGGCGAGAATCTTGGAATTCATCAGGGCGGAGCAGGGGCTGCCGGTGCGTCTTAACGGCGGCGTGATTTTCCACTGCGGACCCTTAGTGCGTAAGGTGGGCGAGGGGTGGGAGGTCGTTGCCGCCGGTCCTACTACGAGCTGGCGGATGAATGAAACAACGACGAAACTTCTGGAAATGTCAGAAATACGGGCGATAATAGGGAAAGGCGGAATGGATGCCGCCGTGAAGGAAGCGATGAGAAAGCACGGCGCCGTGTATCTTGCGATGACTGGCGGCTGTGGCGCTCTTGCCGCCGAATTTTTAAGGGCAAAAGAGGTGCATTGGTCCGACCTCGCCGCCGAAGCCCTCTGGATTTTTCATGCAGAAAAGCTCGGTCCTCTGCTTGTAGCCATAGATGCGCATGGGAATAGCCTTTACGAGCGGCGAAGAAGCCGTTAAAAGTTAAAGCTCCAATTCTTTTTTCGTGTAAATCACAAAGCGATCACCTTCATACATGAAAGGAAAATATTGCAGGTCGTGATGCGTGCTCCGCATCTTCACAACGCAAAGATAACGCTCAAGTTCGGGAATAGGTCCTTCCTTCCTCGTCAGATCCAGATGGATTATTGCATCAGCTATAAACTCCTCCACGCCATACCTGCTGAACCTCTTCTCAGCAAGCTCCATTTCCGAGACCAGAAAGCTCGTGACTCCCGCATCCTTTAGCCCTTTAAAAAGGTAATATATCTCCTTTCGAGGATTCGTGACCATCGTCAATGAGTATAAAGCGTTCAGGGAATCTATGACCACAAGCTCTAAACTCGCATCTTTTCTTTTTACATCCTCTACGTAGTTTTTGACACGCTTCATCCAGTTCGTCTCGAACCTCATGTCGCTTTTTGCTTCCTCCTCTATCGTGTTGTAGTCCACAATCGTCAGGTTTTCACTCTCAGCACTCATATTAAGCTTCGCCATGTGCAGTTTCAGATCCGGAATGGGCTGCTCTAAGGTTATGTAGAGCCCACGCCGCCCTTCGTTTATTGCGTTATGATACAGAATGCTGTATGCAAGAGAGCTCTTCATACAGCCCGGCATCCCACATATCAAAGAGACGCTGCCTTTAGGAATTCCTCCTTCAATGTGTTCATCTAACCTCTCGACGTAAGTTTTTATTCTTTCTATCTTAACCATAACGTTTTCCCCATTCTGCTGCCAATATATAAAAATTTCCTTGCTGATGTTATATACTTTTAGCAACACATATCAAATTGGTGGTGAACATGCGTGTGGGAATTTTGCTGGCGTTATTGCTTACAGCTTTTCTCTTTGCAGGCTGCATAGAACGCATAGGCTACGAGCAGGCGACCCCCTCGCCCTTAGAAGAGGGCACGCCGACGTCCACACCAGCACTAATGACGCCAACGCCGCCGCAGGCAACACCGACGGAGACTGCGGAAGCCACGCCGCTCGTGACCTCAACGACGGCAACGCCGCCTTTGGAGAGGCATACTCCGAACGCCACTGAAGGCACGCATACACCAACACCGACGCTCCCCGCAGCCCAAGAGAGAGTTAGAGCTTACGTCAAAAACGTTGTGGACGGCGACACCATCGACGTCGAGCTTGAAGGAGGCACGGAGGAGAGGGTGCGGCTGGTCGGCGTGGACGCTCCGGAACTTTCGGGGAACGAGCCTGAGGAGTATGGTGGGATAGATGCAGGGTGGCTTGACTTCTGGGGGTTCTTAGTAAAGAGCTTTGCGGAAGGTAAACTTATGGACAAGCATGTGTATTTGGAGTTTGACGAGCTTGCGGGCGAGCGGGATAAATACGGGCGCCTTCTCGCTTACGTTATCTTAGAAGATGGCACGGACTTCAACGCCGAACTTGTGAAAGAGGGCTTTGCGAGAGTTTACGTTGAGGGCGAGTTCGCCAAGAGGGACGAATACCTCGCTTACCAAGAAACGGCACAGGACGAGCGGGCGGGTTTGTGGTATTATTATGAAATTCTCTCTGCCCTCGAAAACTTCACAACAGAAAGCTTCTGAGCAGTAGAGCGCAGAACTGCAGGACGCTGGCGGTTAAGTTATAAATCAACTGGGAGAAAATAAGAACATGCAATTCAGCGAGGGCGCCCGTATAAGAGTGAAAAAGCGGACAAGGAAAGGTGTCGTTGTCTATGAAGGCACAGTAATGCCGACAGCGTTTTCCAAGAACATAGTTATAAAGCTCGACAACGGCTACAACATCGGCATACGCCCTGAAAACGCCGAAATCGAGGTCATAAGCGGAACTGAGGGCAGAGCAGAACGAGATACATCACGAGCGGAGAGGCAAATGAAAAAAGAGGCAAGGGGAAAGCCGACTATTTCCATACTCTCGACGGGTGGGACGATTGCGAGCAAGGTGGATTACCGCACCGGTGCTGTAACGGCACAGTTCACAACGGAGGACATCTTAGAGGCGATTCCAGAGCTTGAGGAGCTTGCGAACATTGAGGGCAAGGTAATTTACAGCATACTGAGCGAGAATATGCGTCCCGAGCACTGGATGCAGCTGGCGAAGGTGGTTTATAACGAAGTGAAAAGGGGCGCTGACGGCATCATTATTACCCATGGGACGGATACTATGGGCTACACGGCGGCGGCGCTCTCCTTCATGCTGCGCTCGCCGGTTCCGGTGGTGCTGGTCGGCTCGCAGCGCAGCGCAGACCGCCCGTCGAGCGACAGCGCAATGAACGCCATCTGTGCGGCAAAAGTTGCTACTTCCGACATCGCGGAAGTAACTATCGTGATGCATGGGGGCACGTCCGATGACTTCTGCTACGTGCACCGTGGCACGAGAGTGCGAAAGATGCACACTTCCGCCCGAGATGCTTTCCGCTCGATAAACGCATTGCCGCTCGCAAAAGTGCATTACGGCTCTAAAGCAGGCGTGCCTCGTATCGAAGACTTGAAGATAGAAATTCTTGACGAGAATTACAGGCGGCGGGGCGAAGGTGAGCCTGAGCTGCGGGCGCACATCGAGAAAAGGTGTGCGCTCGTGAAGTTCTACCCCGGAGCAGACCCGGAAGTTATTGAGTTTTTCTTGGAAAGGTATAAAGGGGTCGTCATCGAAGGCACTGGCTTGGGACACGTCTCAAGCGAGTGGATTCCGAAGATTAAGAGGGCGGTGGAGCGTGGCGTAGTCGTCGTGATGGCGTCACAGTGCCTCTACGGGCGTGTCTGTGACCGTGTCTACGACACCGGGCGAGACCTTTTAAAAGCAGGCGTCATCGAGGGTGGTGATATGCTCCCCGAGACCGCACTCGTGAAGTTGATGTGGGCACTTGGCGCTACGAGCGACGTCGAAGAGGTGAAAAAGATAATGCAGACGAACGTTGTGGGCGAGCTCTCAGAGCGAACTTGCGTTTTATGCGTGGAAAGTTAGTTGCACGACGCCGATTTTGAAATTTAAAGTGTTGAAAGGCTTAAGAACGATGTTAGATGCGTCTCCGAGCTTGAAGAGCTAAGACCGAATCACAGTATTTTGTCCCCATGCATCGTCTTGACGGTCATTTTCCCGGTGCATGTGTCCAAGATTACCGTTCTGCCGTGATTTCCACCTGTGTCCTCGGCGATGAGCCGCACACCCATGTTTCTCAGAGCCTCCTTGACTGCTCTCACGTTTTCCTCCCCGATGCTCACCGTCATAGTCTCCGGAAACATGCAGGCGCCGCCCGCTACCTTCGCCACAACTCGCCCCTTTTCCGCCCCTGCCTTCAACATCTCGTCTAAGAGCAGACGCACGGCATCCTCGGCGAACCGCCCATCCACGCCGCCGTTAGCATCGCAAAAAATGCTAACACGCCGCCGCGGCAGCATCACGTGCGCCAAGCCTCCGACTCTGGCGATAGGGTCGTAAAGGGCGACGGCTACGCAAGAACCCAACCCCACAATTCTCAAAACTTCTGGATTGTGAGAAACCCGCACCTCGCCGATTCCGACGTCTCGCTCTTTTGGCTTAGACACCATTTATTTTCGCCTCAAGTAGCGCAAGCATCTTCCTCAGACCGTCGAGGGAAGGGAAAAGTAGAATGTAGCCGTGGATATCATTCTCTTCTTCGGAGAAGTCGCACTCGAAAAGAATGATGCGGTCGGTGGCAACTGCGAGTATTGCGCTCTCGACGATGGCGCCTACGAAATCGAAGGCAAAGGACGGCGGAGAGGGAACGACGGAGACGCCGAGGAATTCCGAGAGGGCATCACAGAACGCCGATGCCAGTATGTTCCCAACTTCATTCAGCGCCGACCGCTCAAGCTCCGAGTTTATATTCTGCGTCTCCCCTACCGCTTTGCCCATGAGGACATCAACGAGCGTGAGGGCGCTGCGTTCTGGGAATAGAATCTGCATGTAGCCAGAGATCTCACCTCTCAGCTTGAAAAAGATGCCGGCGGCTATTTTATCGCCCCTCATGGTTTTTTTTGCATCTTCCAGCCGCAAAAGCTCCACACGAGGCACGTTTATGTGAACAAGCTTCCCGCCCAGCATTTCCGAGAGTGACGTAACTGCATGACCCGAACCAATGTTGGCAAGCTCCCGCAAAGCGTCCTTCTGGAACGGGCTTAGCACACCAGCGTTAAAGGCGATTCCAAGCTCCTTAAATCCTAACTTTGCCATAACGCCCCCCCAATCAAATTAGAGTTAGAACGTCAAGTATCGGCACCACCCTGCCGTCTCCGAGAATTGTAAAGCCGCTGAGCCCTTTGACACCTTGCAACAGCTTCCCCAGCGGCTTTACTACTATCTCTTGTTGCTCGATTATGGAGTCCACGAACAAGCCGAGCTTCTCGCCGCTACGCTCGACAACGACCACGGCATTTGGCTTTTCTTCACCATTGGGCAGCTCAAGGAGGCAACGCAAAGAGAGTAGCGGCAAGAGCGAGCCCCGCAGCAGCATCACTTGCTCGCCGTGCAATTGCCGCACGTTGCCGTTCAGGTCTGACCATCTTACAACCTCGACGACGCTCGAAAGCGGAATCGCATAAAGCTCGTCGCCCACGCTGATGAGCAGCGCTTGTATGATGGCAGTCGTCAGCGGAAGCCGCAGCGTTATCCTCGTTCCGCAGTCCTTTTCCGACGTTATTTCCACGGTGCCGCCGAGCGCCTCGACTTTGCTCTTCACAACGTCCATCCCGACACCCCTTCCTGAGGTCTCGGTGGCGGCGTCAGCAGTGCTGAAGCCCGGAGTGAAAATGAGTGCCGATGCGTCGGCGTTGCTGAGCCTTGCAGCGTCAGCCTCCGAAATTAGTCCTTTAGCGACCGCTTTCGCCTTCACCTTTTGCACGTCAATGCCACGCCCGTCGTCCTCGACTGTGATGGAGACGTGCCCACGCTCACGCTGCGCAGTCAGCCTTACCCGCCCCTTACGATTTTTGCCCTTACTCTCCCGCTCCTCAGGCGGCTCGATACCATGGTCTATGGCGTTTCTTAAAAGGTGAATTAAGGGTTCTACGATTTCGTCGAGGACTGTCCTGTCAAGCTCTATCTCTTTGCCTTCAATGATAAATTCAACCTCCTTGCTGAGCTTTCTACAGAGGTCCCGCACAAGCTTCGGGAAGCGGTTAAAGATATGTTCGACGGAAACCATCCGCATTTGCATGATTTCATATTGTAAATCGGTAATCGTGCGCTCGACGATGGACATCGTGTCGCCCAGCTCCTTAATCCCGTATTTGCGGGCGATTTGCACGAGCCGCCCCTTGTTGATCACGAGCTCACCGACGAGGTTCACGACGGTATCGAGCTTTTCTATGCCGACCCTGACGCTTCTTATGCCCTCTTCCCGCTTCTTACTTTTCTCGGTTCTCGCCTGCTTCGTTTCTTGTGACTCTTCTTGTAACTCCCGCACCTTCACGCACTCGATTTCTGCAATTGCGTTCAAAACTCGCTTTATGTCAGCTTCGTCGGCATCTGTTACCAAAACCACCTTGAACTCAAAGTCAAATCGTTCCTCCTCGATGTCTTGCGGCGGTGGTGTTGTTTTAACAATCTCTCCCACTTCAGAAAGTCCTTTCAAGATGAGAAAGCCACGAGCGCCCTTGAACATACAACTCTTGTCTAAAACAACCGTTATTTCGTAAGTTCTATTTCTTCCCTCTCTCTTTTCAGTCTTCTCTTCCACAGCATCCGACTCGCAACTTTTAGTGACGCTTGCGGCGCCTTCAGCATCAGCGCTCATAGTGTCTGCGCTTGCGGATACGCACGCGTCTAACTTCGAAAGAAGTGTCGAAATTTCAGTTTCAGCTTCGGCATCGGTAGTAACTTCCTGTCCTTGTGTTTCGATGTTTTGTAGCAATTCTTCAAGCGTCGCAGCGCTTTCCAGCAGCACGTCCACCACTTCAGACGTCGCGTCGACCCTGTTGTTCCTTATCGAGTCGAGGACGTTTTCCAAAGCATGACAGAGTTGCTCCATATATCTAAAGCCCATAGATGCCGCCATGCCCTTGATGGTATGTGCCGCCCTGAAAGCTTCGTGGACAGCGTCTGCGTCGCCGCTTTCCAGCGAGAGCACAGCATGTATCAGTGTTTGCACGTGCTCGCCCGTTTCGTCCAAAAACACTTGCAAGTATTTTGTTACATCTACACCCCCGTCATTCAATATTCTCACCCACCGTTAAGAGCGTTCAATATTCCTTTTGGGATTTCGTGCAACGGCGCAACAATATCCACGCAGCCCGTCTCGATAGCGGCTTTCGGCATGCCGAAGATTAGCGACGTTCTCTCGTCGCAGGCTATCGTCCGCCCGCCTCGCTCCTTAATGCGTATGATGCCCGCGGCGCCGTCCCTACCCATACCGGTCAGCACGACGCCCACCACGTTCTCGCCGTAAGCGTCAGCTGCGGAGCGCATCGTCACGTCAGCGGACGGGCGGACAGCATTCACCGGCGGCTCCTTGTTCAGCTCCACTTTACGGTCGTTAATCAGCATGTGAAAATCGCCCGGCGCGATGAGCACGCATCCGTCTTTTATCTCGTCGCCGTTCTCAGCTTCTTTAACTTGCAACTCGCAAGCTGCGTTCAGACGCTCCGCCAACGCCCTCGTGAAAAACGGCGGCATGTGTTGCACGACGAGCACGCCGGCGGGCAGCGACGCAGGTAGGGCAAAAAGCACTTCCGAGAGCGCCCTCGGACCGCCCGTGGACGCCGCAATTACAACGACCCGCTCGCTCCGACGACCCGGCTCGAAGCCGGCAACACTGCCGGCCTTGGATACTCTCCTCCCTTGCGTCAGCGTTGTCCCTCTCGCTCTTGCCGCCGCTTTAATTTTCGCAAGCAACTCCGAACGCACTTTCTCGATGTCAAGGGAAATCGAGCCAGAAGGCTTGGGCACGAAGTCGAAAGCGCCGCTCTCTAAGGCTTCAAGCGTCGTTCGTGCCCCTTCCTGCGTATGCGCGCTGAGCATTATCACAGGCGTGGGCTTCTGCCTCATTATTTCTTTAAGAGCACCGATACCGTCGAGCCGTGGCATTTCCACGTCCATCGTTATGACGTCCGGGCTTAGCTCTTCTAATTTCTCCAAAGCATCTTCGCCATCCCTCGCAACGCCCACAACTTCGACCTCCTCGTCGCTGCAGAGCATATCTGATATTAGGATGCGCATGAATGCTGAATCGTCAACTACAAGCACACCTATCTTTTTTTCTCCGCTCATGCTCATAAATCAAGAATTCAGCACTTTGCTTACCTCCTCCAGCACCTTCGGCGCCTGGAATGGTTTGACAATGTAGCCTTTGGCGCCGGCTTTCATCGCTTCGAGCACCATCGCTTGCTGGCCGACTGCGGTGCACATTATCACTTTTGCGCTCGGGTCAAGCTGCGTTATCGCCTTGAGCGCTTCAATGCCGTTCATCCCCGGCATCACAACATCCATGGTAACAAGGTCCGGCTTTAGCTCTTTGTATTTCTCGACCGCACTCTCGCCATTTTCTGCCTCGTGGACCTCGTGCCCATTCGTTTTGAGAATGTTCTTTAGCATCATGCGCATGAACGCCGCGTCATCCACGATTAAAATCTTCGCCATGGAAAACCACCCCTGTCAAACCTCTTCTAACAATTAACTACCCTCTGAACCACTTCAATCAGCCACCGCCAAACGTCCCGTCCTTAGAGCGTTCGACCACGTATTTAATACCGTATTTCGTGAGTTTCGGCGGGCGGGCGGCGTCACCTGAAAATTCGATTAGTCCACGCTCCGCCAGACTCTCAATGTGCCGTTGGAGCTCGTTATCGCTTAATCCCAGCGTCATCGCAGCGTTCTCACCAAAAACGCCCGTGTATATCATATAAAGAATCAGATTCTCCACGTCAGGCAACTTTTCTTTCACCCTGTAAGCCTCGAACAGCTCGAGGATATGCCTGTAGAGCGCCGACATCGTGTCGCTTTCGGTGATAACAATGCTCGACACGACGTCGCCGTTTTCGAAGTGGTCAATAGATATCGCACTATATTCCGTGCCCTTGTAGCGGCTTCGCTTCTTCTCTTCGACGTTTACAATGTCGTCCCATTCGATGCGTTTGACGCTGTTGTCCCCGACGATCCAGAGCGCCACGTCGGAAAGCATCAGCACACCCCGTTCAAGTTCGAGGTTCTTTTCCAGCGAGAGCACGCCGCCGACACCGGCATGCGTGAAATAAACGTCGAACTTGTCAATACCCATCCGCAGAAGCAACAACCGCTCCAAACGACGCAGCGTCTCGACGTCCATGGATATGAACGTAGTAAAAGGCGTTTTCGCCCCCGCCCGTGCCGGCGGCATAATTTCAGTGTGTTTCACCACGAGCCTCCTCTTTTTTTCTTCGAGTCTCACGTCCCGTACGCTACGTAATGGTATCCAGTGGCGGTGGAACAGCGTCCGCAACCATAAACCCCCTTCATCAATCGACAGCGTCCCGTTACGCCACTTCCCGTCCGCCGTCGGCAGCAAGAATCGCACTTTCATGCGAGCTGCGAGCGCTCGTCTTCGTTCAGCACTTTCTTCAGGTCTATTAAAATGAGCAAGCGTTCTGGCAGCTTCCCGATGCCCTTAAGGTATTGTGTCCGCACGTTTTTCATCATCGGCGGCACGCCCTCGATGTCGCTTTCCGGCAGCCTTATGACCTCGGAGACGGCGTCCACTTCCATGCCCACGACGTTCCCATCCATCTCCACGACGATTATCCGCTCTTGATGTTCGTCGCCGCCCTCTTTATTAGGCAAGCCGAGCTTCTTCCGCAGATTAATAATCGTGGTGATTTGTCCCCGCAAGTTAATTACGCCTCGCACGAAGTCCGGCGCCCTTGGCACCCTTGTTATCTCGGTCTTCCTAATGATTTCCCGCACTTGCATGATATCTACACCGAATTCTTCATCACCAAGCTTGAAGACGACGAGCTGCCGCTCCCCCGCCGGTTTTGTAGCTTGCGGGCTTTCGGTCACGCTTGCCGGCGGCGGTTGTGTTGGCTGCGTTGCCGAATCCACCATCACAACCACCACCGCTACTCAAGCTTGAACTTCGATATCATCTGCATTGCCGTATCCGAAAGTTCGGCGAGCCGCTGCATGCCGGCTGTAAGCTGCTCGACCGCCGCCGTTTGTTCTTCGATCGCAGCAGAGGTTTCCTCGGCGGCGCTTGCGCTTTCCTCAGCGGTGCTCGCTACGTCGTCCATACCTCTCGAGACCTTTGCGATGTTCTCCATGCTCCGTCTCGCATCTTCGGCGATGCGTTCCAGTCGCTCTTTTACGTCGGACATCATGGTGGCGATGCTGCTCACGCCGCTTATTGCGTCCTCCATCGCCTTCGAACCTGCCGCTGCTCGCTCTTTACTCGTGCTCACTGCCTCTATAACGTTCTTAGTTTCCTTTTGCACGTTCTTTATCATTGCTGCTATGTCCTCGGTGGACTTCTTTGACTTCTCTGCAAGTTTCCTAACCTCTTCAGCAACAACAGCAAAGCCACGCCCGTATTCGCCAGCTCTCGCAGCTTCTATTGCAGCGTTCAACGCCAACAGGTTCGTTTGGTCAGCGATGTCTTTTATGGCGCTTGTAATTACACCTATATGCTCAACGGCGTTGTTCAGCCGCTCTACGGCGTCGAACGCGTTTTTGACCGCCTCTTGAATCTCACCCATGTCCTTGGCGGTGCTTTGCGCCTGCTCATCCACGGTTTTCGCAACGACAGCGCTCTCAGCCGCGAACTTCAGGGCTTCCTCGACGCTTGCTTGCACGTTCTCGAACATCGTGGCGGTGTCCTTAAGCGTTTTTGCCGAATCGCTCACAACGTCGGTGAGGCTCTGAGCGCCTTTCGCAATTTCTTGCGACGCCGACGCTATCTGCTGCATCCCGGCATTCACCTGCTCAACCGATGTTGCTGACTCCTTCGCTATTCCAGAGACGGTCTGCATCGTTTCTTTGAGCTCAGAAAGGAGGTCGCCCACGTTCGCCACGGTCTGATTGAGCATGTCAAATACTGTCCCGACCAAGTCATCCCGCTCTTTCTCGACACGAACAGTCATGTCGCCCCTTGCAATCTTGGAAAATGCCTCGGAAAGCCGCTCGACTTGCTGTTGCAAGTATTCATGCTGCGTCTCCATTTCGGCGAGCAGACGCCTCTGCTCCGTGATGTCGACACCGGTGAAGAGCCAGCCTGTTGTGTTCCCATCGGCGTCTTTCAACCTCGTCTCCGCCACCGAGAGGATAACGGTCTCGCCGTCCTTGTTGACCCAAGGAATTTCGTAGCCGGCGGCAACGTCCTCACCCTGCTTAAGATGCTCTTTCCACATCCGTCTGAACGCCGCAAGCGCTTCTTCTGTGAAGAACGGGAGTTCTGGCGCCCGCTTTCCAAGGATTTCGTCACGACGGTAACCCGTGATTTTTTCGAGTGCCGGATTCACCATGACAAAGTGCCCATCGGTGTCGAGAAGAGCAACGACGATGGGCATCGAGCTTATAATCTGCTCGTTTTGCCGCCTTTCACTCTCGATTTTCTTCGTGGCTTCCTTGAGTTCTGAGATATCTCTGCCAAAAGTAACGTAGCCGATAGGCTCACCACGCTCGTCCCGCATGACCGTCGCTGAGAACAGCGCAGGGATTACCTTCCCCCCTTTGAGTATCAGCGGAACTTCGACGTTTCTGATAGCGTCGAGCTTCGGCAGCTCCTCCAACAGCAGCTTTTTAATCTGCGGACGCAACTCCGGCGGGAACCACGGCGCCTCCCAGAAACACATGCCCTTGACATCCTCAGTCGTGTAACCGCTATCCGCCTCCGCTGCCTTATTCATCATGACTATTTCCCCTTCTAAGTCAATGACTACCATATAGTCAGCCATACTGTCAAGGATGCTGTTCAAGTGAGCATTCATCTCTCGCTGCTTCTCGGCAGCGGCATCCATCTCGTCAAGCAGGCGGTTCACGAGCGTTCCGAGATCCTTAGCATCAGCTTCGAGCTTTTCGACGTTGACTCGTGCAGAGAGGTTGCCCTTGGCGACGGCGTCGAGCGTTTTTGCGATTTGTTCGTTAGAGGTTCTGAAGGCATCTCGCATCATTTCGAGCGTGCTCGTCGCCGAGCTGAATTGCTCCATGAATTGCTCCATCTGGGCTCTGAGGTTCTCTTCCTGCTCGCTGATGCGGCGCTTCAGAGCAGAATTTTCGCTCTGCAGCTTTTTAATTTCACGCTTTGCAGCTTCAAGCTCGTTAAGAAGCTCGTTCTTCGTGAGTTTCGGTTGCGGCACAGTGGCGCCTGCATCGCTTTCCTTCAAAGCTTCTTGCACCATACGCTGACACATTATCGAAACTTCAAAAAAATATTTTCTAATCTTAAACTAAATTAAATGATACATGGTATATTTGTATAAATTATTAAAAAATAAATTTCAAATAATTGCAACTTATTTCTCAACACGCTCCTCCGCAAGCTCCTCCTCAAGAGTCTCTCGCACGTCCGTCGCAAGCACCAGAAGCTCGTGGATGTTCACGTCCTCCAGCTCCTCAAGCAGTGGGTTCGTCTCCTTTACGCTCTCCACTTCCTCCTTCAATTTTAGAAGGAGGTCGTCGTCATCGACTTTCGTCTCGCTCTCGTCTTCGTCAAGCTCCACCTCGTCCTCCGGCGGCGTTTCCTGCCTCCACCATTCCTCCACCTCTTTTTTCCGCACTTCTTCCTCTTCCAGCCTCGACAACACCTCTAAAGCCTCTTTTTCCAACTCTTCATCTTTCTTCTTCCCTCTTCTGAACATCTCACCCCTCCTAAATTATTTGCATCGCAAATATTTTAGAGACGAGCGCCGAGACTGCGAGCAACACGGCGCCGGAGATGAAGCACATGACAGTTGCGAAGTAGAAGATTTTGAAGTTAGAACCGCCCTCTGCAGCCTTAGGCGCCAGCGAGTTCGCGACCGTTAGAATGAGTATCGTGATGAAGACGAAGTTCTTGATGAAAGGTGCGTCCATGACTCCAAAATTGCCGATGAAACCGATGCCCGTTGGAAGTTGGGCGGCGGCGCCTGCCATTTCGGGCATGTGCTCTACGAACATCCTGCGTATTGCGTCGTTAAAGGTGGTAAGCGTGCCCGCAACGAACGCTAAGAGCCCGGACATCGTGGCGTGCAGCGGGATGACGAGGTTGGCGAAACCTGAGGAGATGAGCTTGCGCCTCGCTCGCAACAGGACGGCGCCTAAGGTCGAGGCGCTCACGATTTTGCCTATTTCCGCAGGGTCGCCGCCGAGGTCCACGGCGTCCAAGAACGTCATCGCCGCCCTTTTTATCAACTCGCTGCCGGTCTCTCCGACGAAACGCTCCCAACATATCCTCGGCGATATCCCCATCGCAAGCCTCGTGTGCAACAATTTTATTTCATTCTCAAGGACGCCGACCGCCTTCCTGTCAAGGTTTTCCATGGCTCTTGTCACCGTGGTTCCCATAGAGCCCGCAGTTATGCCAAGCATCTTGAAAAACGTCGAGGCGTCGGCATCTCGTCTATCTATTTTCCAGTCGTCTATTTTGGCAAGAATGCCTATCGGCGCAAATAAGGCAGCAGTGAGCATGAAAAGCTTCCAAGCGCCGTTACTGCTGGCGACGCCCATAGCAAAAAGGAAGGTGTCAAGCATCAACGCCGTCGGAACGAGCGTCACGCATAGCAACCTTGCTAACTTCTGCTCTTTCGGCTTCGTTTGGAGGGCGTGCACTTTTATCTCCTTCGGCGAAACTCGCCATATTACATATGCGCCGAACAGAGAGACAGAAGCTATGAGGAGCATTGTAAGAATGATGGTCGTTTGCGTACCCCCAATACTAAATATCATCATTGACATCAGGATGACGGTGGCTATGAGCGTTGTCGAGACGAGGAGAGCAGTGTAGCCATCTGTCCACTTCCTTAAGGATTCCAAAGCCCGTTCATACTTGTTTGTGTAAATTTCCAACATCGTTTCAGTTTCGGTCTTCAGAAATTCCTTTTCAGGCTCGCCGGTGCTCATCGCCGAAGATAGGCGACGCAGAAAGTCTTTCACGAGCGGCACTTTTGTCCTTTCTGAGACGAGCTTGCAGGCATTCGCATATCCGTAGCTCCAGTTCCTCGCAAGCACAAAGATTTTACGTAAATAACGAGCGGGCACGTATTCTTGACGAGATGTATATTCAAAAAGTATGTCTCTGGAAATGCCAGCGGTGGCAATTGCACTCATATAAGTGAGCATGGAAAGCATGTCGAAATATAAAATGTCCCGCTCTCGGAAGCTTAGCTCCGCACGGGCGGCTTTGTCTTCCTTGTCTTTCTTAATCCTCAAAAAGATATCCTTGAGGGATTCGGGTATGTTCCACTCTTCAGCCTTCTCACTCGCCACCATAACACTCCCTATACCGTCATTACACTACACCCTCTTTCTCAATCTTTGAAATTGCAGCAAAAAGGTCGTAGAAGTTCGTGATGCCGCTCTCGTGCAGCTTCTTCAGAATCTTCGCCCGCTTCTCAAGCTCTCGGTAAATCTCCCTCTTTTTCTTCCCCGTCATCCCTCGTTTTACAGCTATTTTGTTCTCAAGCAAATACGAGTTCATGTTGCCGCTGAACACGAAGCGGTCCCTCGCAGGGTCCCAGCTAAAAACCTCGATGAAGGCGAAGGATTCTGTAGCAGGGTCGTAGCCGACGATTTCGTTCACGCTGAGCACACGGCGCACGAGTCGTCCGTCTCGAGTGCGCACTTGACTCTGAATGATGACGAAGTTCAAGTTGTCAATATACGTCTTCGGGACGTTTATTGGGTTTCCGGTGAGACGTTGGATGAGCTTTTCGACGGACGCTGCGTGGAAAGTAGCGCAGACGCTATGCCCGGTTTGCATCGCCTGGAATGCGATGTTGCCCTCTTCACCCCGAATCTCGCCGACGATGATTTCGTTAGGGCGTTGCCGCAACGCAGCCTTCAGGAGGTCAAACATCGTTACTGAGGCTCTTCCCTCCTCATTGCTCCCTCTGACGACTTCACGAGTCCAGTTCGGGTGCGGCACTTGTATTTCGGGCGTATCCTCGATGGTAACGATTTTGAACTGCGGTGGGATGAACGTCGTGAGTGCGTTCAGCGTCGTTGTCTTTCCAGAAGCGGTCTCGCCGGAGACGAAAAAGTTCATGCCCTCCTTCATCAGAAGCCAAAAGTAGGCAGCCATCATGTAGTTGAAAGTGCCGAATTCTATGAGCTCGAGGACGCTGAGCGGCGTCTCGCTGAACTTACGAATCGTGAAGTTCGAGCCACGCTTCGAGACGTCCTCGCCGAATACGATATTTATACGAGAGCCGTCGGGGAGCGTGGCGTCCACGATGGGATTCCTGTATGAGACGGGCTTCCCTATTTTTTCTGAAAGTTTGATTATGAAGTCGTCGAGGTCTTTGGGCTCGTCGAAGCGGATGGTCGTCTTCAAGGCTTGAAAGATTTTATGCTCGACGAATATCGAACCGATGCCGCTGCACGAGATGTCCTCGATGTAGGGGTCTTGGATTAGGGGCTCGAGGACGCCCAATCCCACTTTGTCTCTGACCATTAGGTATTTGATAGCCTTTAACTGCTCCTGCGTCACGAGGATGCCGCCGTTGTTATTGAATTTTAAGAAGCCGTTGAAAAGGCGTCCGCCATTGCCATTGAAAAGGCGTCCGCCATTACCATTGAAAAGGCGTCGCCGCCGCCCGTTGCTGTTGCTCACCACGCATACTTTGTCTATATACTTTTCCAGCAGCGCTTTTTTCTCTTCTTGGTCTTCTATCCGAACCACTTCATCAATGACGTCAATGAGCTTCTTTTCGACCTCCATTATCAAATCGCTTAGGTCTTGAAACATCGAAGGCTCTATCGGGATGTAATAGTTGCGCACGTCCTCCTTGTCCGGGAAGACGTGGACCGAAATCTCGTCGCTCACCGGGTATATGATGTTTGGATACCTTAATTTTCTCAGCTCCCTCGAAAGCTTTTCATAAAATTTGGGCACGCCTATTTTTTCAAGAGGGATTACGTGAAGATAGTGAAGGACATGAGTATTTTTTTCCACATATTCCTTCCCGTCCTTAGGGAGCATCCTGAATACGCCGCAACTCCTAAGGTCCTCGTTGTGCTCTTCCATTTCATACAACGTGTCGAAAGGGAGCGCCATGGGCGTCGACACGCGCCTCACCTCCAACTTAAAAATCAAACGGTTATTTCATCCTTAATTCCAAACGCATCATTAATTCTTTTTCAACCTTTCACATTTTTTGAGCAAGCCTTTTAAAAAATATTCAATAATTTTCAAAAAAAGTATCAAATGTCCTTGCGTGAGCTGCAAATATGAGTTTGACGAAACAAGCAGTATGGACTACGACGTCGTGGTCATTGGTGGCGGACCCGCAGGATGCATTGCCGCTAAATACGCAGCTAAGCACGTTTCGACACTTGTCGTTGAAGAGCACACCAGAATTGGAGAGCCAGCACAGTGTGCAGGCTTGATAAGCGTGCGGGCTGCGGCTGAGAGCGAGCTGCGCTCGAAATTCAGGAAATGCGTGTGCAACGAGGTTAGCGGTGCGGTCTTTCACCCGCCGACGTTCCGCCCCCTGACCGTGGAAGGCAGAGAGAAGAAAGCGTTTGTGATAAGAAGAGACGTATTTGACAGGCTGTTGGCTGAGGAGGCGGCGAGGAGCGGCGCGGATTTTTTAATGCAAAGCAAGGTTGTGGGCATAAAGAGGGGCAGCGAGTCGCCGAACGAGTTAAAAATCATTTGTGAGGGTAAAGAATTGAAAATAACGGCAAAAGTGGTCGTAGGTGCTGACGGCGCCTCTGGGATAATGCAAAGAGCGTTAGGGCTGCGGATACGCCGCCTGCTGAGCTGCGTGCAGGTCTGTGGCGTTTATGAATGCGACACGAACTTCGTAGAGCTGTTTTTTGGAAGAAGTATCGCTCCGGGTTTCTTTGCGTGGGCGATTCCTGTCGGCGAAGGAGTTGCGAGGTTGGGGCTCTGTGTGGATGTAACAGTTGGTGGCGAGCCACTTCGGCGGCTCGACTTGTTTTTAAAACGCTTAAGAAAGGAAGGGAAGTTCAAAGGGTCTTCTTTCGATTTCTTGACAGGGATAATTCCGCTGGGGCCGCCGAAGCTGACGGCGGCGGCCTCAATTATGCTCCTCGGGGACGCTGCGGCGCAGGTGAAACCGGTAACCGGCGGCGGTGTTTACTACGGGATGAAATGCGGGAAGCTTGCGGGGATGCTTGCGGCAGAGGCGGCGGGTGTGAAGGCGGCAGCAAGAGAGAAGGTCGTAAGCCGCTACGACGGCATGTGGAGGCGGGAAATAGGAAGAGAAATAGGCTTTGGCATGCTGCTGCACAGGCTAAGATGCAAGATGGGGGATAAGGACTTGGACAGAATTTTTAGGGTGTTAGACGACGAAAGACTGTTAAAAATGGTAGAGGAAAAAGGGGACATGGACTATCAGTCGTCAGCGCTTCTACCTATGTTATGGAGGCTGTTGATGCATCCAAAGACCGCAGTGCCACTCTTTTTCTCGCTCGCGCGAAGCCAGCTTAAATCCTCTTAGTCGTCACCAACTCACCGCTTTGCGAATTATGAACTACCACCCGTTAAAACGAGTGGCTTCCCCCAGATAAACACGCCACTACGGCTGGAGTCGGGCTGTTCACGAGCCCCGCTGCCACCCATCTCACCTTCCTCAAAGCAGGAAGTCTCTTGATGAGTGGCACATTTTCCTTCAAATACATCAATCCTCGCTTGGCTATGTTTACCGAAGCCACTCTATCTGCGTGGTCTTGCAGTCCACAGCTACACATAAAAAGTCTCTTTCTCCTGACTCCTCTCTCCCCGCATACGGGACACGTATGCGAGGTGTTGCGAGGGTCGACCTTCTCAACCAAGATTCCTTCCCACAACGCCTTATACTCTATGAACTTTTGAATCATCGCATAGGGAATCTTGTGCAAGCGACGGTTCATCCTCTTCCCGTAATCAATTGCCTCTCTCAATCCGTTAAGGTTTTCCATTACGATGATAGGTCTCTCGAACTGCTTAGCAAACTCAACTACAATCCTCGATATCTTGTGACACCAGTCTTTTACTGTGTTCTTCTCAAGCTTTCCCAGTACTTTTAACATGGATGGCTTCTTAGACTGAACACGTTTTCTAATCATGTCAAACCTGTGTCGAAGGAATTTCAGCTCGTTGAATTCCAGAATCGCTGATTTTAACACTCTTCCGTTTTCGTCTAAAGCTGTTATGGCAACGGAGTTCTCGTTCACATCCATTCCGATGAAGGTTTTGGGTTCGTAAGACTGGTTAAAATCCTCGCTTATGGTTATGTGCAGGTAGAATTTATCGTTTTTCTTGAGCAGTTCAGCAGTTCCTATATCATACTTTCCCCTTAAAGCATTGTAGAGATAGGCAAAATCCAACTCACTCCCTTCGAGTCTTCCATGAACGTGAATTCCTGGGTAGACGGATATCCTAACCGTAAAAGCTTCCTTAACGATGTAACCCTCCTTATAGTTCATCCTAACCGGCATTGGCTTCTTTCTTGCTTTGGGGAATGAGACTTCTTTTCCCTGTCTTTTGAGTTCAAAATAGGATTTCACAGCTTCTCTCGCCTTCTCCCTTGCCATCTGTCTTGTGTTCTGAATGAGCTTTGACTTAACGGGATACTTCTCAAGCTTGTTTCTATTCGTGGTGTTCAGCTTTTTGCAGGCTTCGAGGTACTGGTTGAACACATTGCGGAATTCAAGCATAAGTTCATCGAGTAATTCTGGATTATCTGGGATGAGTTTGAAACACAGCGTTCTTACTAACTTTTTTCCCATGTTAGATAATTGTTAGATTAAGTATTTAATATTCCTCCCCCACCTTCCCCACCCACCGATTGAAATCGGTGGTCCTCTTAGCGACATTTTATAGAAGTTTGTTTATACCGTCTATCATGGCTTCAACGCTCGCTCTGACGATGTCGGCGTTCGCCGCTCTTGCGGACACGCCACTCCGCCTTGAGTGTCTCCGCCTTAACCACGACCGCCTGCCACAGCGTCAGAGCCCCCAGTAAGCGGCGTCGTCCACCCCGACCTCGCCGAAGATGTGCGGAATAATGTCTTTGCTCGTGACGAAGCATTTGAGCTTGCCGGAGACGGGTATGAGCATGCTCCCCCGATACCCTGAACCAGAGTTTCCCAAGAGCGAGGGCGGCAGCCGCATCCGTCGAGCCTACGCCCTGCGGCGAAAGCCCCGAAGGCGCCGTAGGTGCAGGTGTGCGAGTCCGCCCCGACGACCGGCATCCTCGGCTCCACGTGCTTCTCTCAGGCACCACTTGGTGACACACGCCCGCCCCAACGTCGTAAAGCGCCCCTACTCCAAATTTCGACGAAAAGCGCGCAGAAGCTTCTGATTTCCAGCAGACTGGGCGGCGGCGGGTGTTTGGTGGTCCAGGAGCATCACGAGTTTCTTGTATCCCAAATTCTCGGCTTGCTGAGCATTTCGAGCGCTTCGACCGTCAGCGGACCAGTTATGCCATTAATCATGACCAAATCCACATTTGCCTCCACAAAGCCCTCGGCTCGCCTCTCGGGAAACCTGAGGCTCTTGCTAAGATTTTCTCAGCGACGGTTTGTCCTGCCATTCCCTTCTCGAATTTTGGCACTTTAACATTTGTCAAAACTCTTCGGACAAGACTTCCGACATTCGAGACGAGAGTCCCACTATGGATTTTTAATGAATAAACATAACTTATAAATAATACGGTGACGCTTTCTAAGAGGGGGAGAGCATGCCGATATATGTGATGCTAACGACACTGACCGACGAGGGGCGAAAGACAGTGCGGGACAGACCTGAGCGAATAAAGGAGGTCAACGAAGAAGTGGAGAAGATGGGCGCAAAAGTCCTCGCCCAATATTTGATTTTCGGCCCTTACGACTTTGTGAACATCCTTGAGGCACCTGATAATGAGACTGTTGCGAAGATTGCGATTGCGCTCGGCGCACGAGGGACGATACAAACGATGACGCTGCCTGCAATCCCAGTCGATGAGTTTATAGAGAGCATGAAGAAAAAATAAACTTTCTATTTTCTTTTTTAGTAAAATGCTGCTTTTTACCCTTTTAAAAGCAAGAGATGGAGGTTATTTTAACAGAGGCATGCTCAAGAGCCAAGAGCGCCCATCCGCCCTTCCGACTTTAATCTTTCTTCTACGACGTCGGTGAAGTCATCAACATCTCTCATCTGCTCGAGTTCGTCCTTTCGTATCACGGCGGTGTTGCTCAGGCTTTCGTGCTCGACGTTACCGCTCACGATGAGGACGGATTTTGTTTTAGTGACGTAGGAGATGCTGCCTACGATTTTAGCGCGCCTTATAATATTTTTCGTGGACCGCAGCACGCCCGTGAGAATTTTGTCGAGTTCGTGCTGCGAGACTGCTCTGAACGGGGTGTGTATGGTCTCGAAGACATTAAAGCCGAGCCGTGTCATCATGCAAAGGACATACCGCTCTAGGTTGGATATGTCGCTCAGGTTTTTGGGAATTTCGGCATCGCATACCCTCTGCGTTATCTCCAGTGGCTTAATGAGCATAGTTTCAAGGAGCTCTTCCATCTTAAGTGCAACTTCTATATTCGTGCTCATGCCCTCCTCATACTTACGGACGCACCTTCTTGAGAGACCGAGCTCGGAAGCGACGTCTCCAAGGGAGAGGTCCTTCCGCTCTCGTGCCCGCCTCATCTCTTCGCCGTCTATGTTTACGTAAAGCCCGCCGGGGGCGCAATAGACATAAGGTCTTATGTGCATCACGAAATAATCCCGTAATGTGTTCACATTTACAGCAACGACGCCGTGCCGTCGGTAAACGACGCCGTCCTCCAGCGGGAAGGCGCCTTTTCTCTCGCCTACGAGGAGGGGCGAGGCGAGGAGGCAGAACGCCGCTCTTTTTATCCCGATGGCAGCAGCCTCGCCGAACGCATCTATATTCCGAAGGACTTTCACCAACAGCAAAACATCCTCACGGCGAGCGGCGAAGTCGAAGCTCTTCGTGTTACACCGCTCTGAGAGCACAAAACCGCCCTCATGCAACACATCCATGACTTTAGAGAGCAATACCTCTTTCATAGCTCCAGCTTGGGAACTTAATAAAATTTTCCGTATTTCAAATATATAAAGCTTACTTTTCGCCTATCGGGATGGGTGAAAGATGTTGTGAGCGTGATACTCACAAAGCGTGATACCCACAAAGGGGCAAGTGTCTCAGCACGATTCGAAACTACGCACGCATGCTTGATTTTGCTTTATCCGACAAAGGCTTACGCATGAGGATGGCGGCTTCGCCATCGCTGTAGTAAGCGGGGACGTAGCCGAAGTCGGAGAAGCCGAGCTTCCGGTAAAGGCGGCGTGCCACGTAGTTGTTGACACGGACTTCGAGCCTGACGGACTTCGCTCCCCAGCTCATAAGAATGTCAAACGCCGCATTCAAAAGCTCGGTGGCTATGCCACGCTCTCTGAAGTCTCTATCGACGGCGATGGCGAAGATGCGACCTTCGGCAGGCGTCGAAAGCAGGACGACGACGAAGCCCACGACGCCGTAGCCGCCAACCTCCGCCACTAAGAAGCCCTCGGGACACATTTCGTAAACTTCGAGATAAATTGCCGAAGTGCCCTCGAGGTTGCCCTCCCTGCTGATTTTCATGACGCGGTCCAAGTCCTTAGGCTCGAAATTTCGTATTCGCAGGAGCTCCCCTCCATGCAACGCCTTAACCACAAACACCCTCGGAAGCATGCGCCCTAATATTTATCACGGGACGCCAACAACTTCAGGAGCAAAGCTTTTTGCGCATGCAGTCTGTTCTCAGCCTGCTCGTAGACTGCCGAGTGCGTGCTTTCTATCACGTCTTCGGTAATTTCCTCGCCAACGTGCGCGGGCATGCAGTGCATGACTATTGCATCGCCTTTTGCGACGCCCAACAATCGCTCATTTATTTGGTATCGTCGAAAAGCCTTTAGCCGAGGCTCGCGCTCCGCCTCGTCGCCCATTGAAACCCAAACGTCGGTGTAGAGGACGTCAGCATCGGCAGCCGCCTCCACAGGCTCTTTCACTATTTTGATTTCGGTGCCACTCTTCTCAGCTAACGCTTTCGCCTGTTTTAAAATTATGATTGGAGGCTCGTAGCCTTTGGGGCACGCAACGCAGACGTTCATGCCAACACTCGCCGCTCCGAGGAGTAGCGAGTTGCAGACGTTGTTGCCATCGCCAATCCATGCAAGCGTCAGTCCCGAAAGCCGTCCCTTACGCTCCTTTATCGTGAGGAGGTCGGCGAGCGTCTGGCACGGATGCTCAAGGTTCGTCAGCCCGTTAATCACCGGAATGGAGGCGTGCGCCGCAAACTCGACGACCGTCTCGTGCTTAAACGCTCGAATCATGACTGCACTGAGGTAAGCGGAGAGGACTCTAGCGGTGTCCTTGATGCGTTCGCCCCGCCCGAGCTGGAGGTCGTTCCAATTCAGGTAAAGAGCGTGCCCGCCGAGTTCCAACATCGCAACCTCGAACGATACGCGGGTGCGAGTCGAGGGTTTCTCGAAGATTAGCCCCAAAATTCTGCCCTTTAAGTCGTCACGGAGCTTCTGAAACGCCCGTTCCGCCTTAAGCTTAGTGGCTTCCTCAAGCAAAGCTTCTATCTCCTCGGGTGTGAGATCGCCCATCGAGATGAAATGCATTCCTGTCACGCTCCGCCGCGCCAGCACAATGCGGGGGGCGGGATTCGAACCCGCGCATCCCTGCGGAACAGGATTTCTTCCATGCGACTTAAGTCCTGCGCCTTTGTCCAAGCTCGGCAACCCCCGCACTTAAATATTTGGCGTTACATTTTATAATGATACGACTTAAGCTCGTGAGCGGCTGAAGTTTGCTTTGAGTAGTGAGGCGTGTCGACAGTGTTTTATCTTCTCAATAGAAAATAACTGTGCAATTAAAGGAAGTGAAGTGCGAAATGAGCAAGAAGATATGTATGGACACCTCGGCGCTCATCCATTGCGAGCCTGAGAACGTCGTGAAAGACGCATCCGAGATAATAGTCCCGTATGCGGCGTTCGACGAGCTGCAGGCGCAGGCGTCGAAGGGCAGAGAGGAAGGCTTTGAGGGCTTACGGAGCGTGAAGCGTCTCCGTGAACTTTGCGAGGAGCGAGGCGTTCCGCTACGTTTCGCAGGCAAGCGTCCGAATTTCGACGAAATACGGCTTGCGAGCAGCGGGCGGCTCGACGCTTTAATTATCGGGGTAGCGAAGAGCGAGGGCGCCACTTTAATGACTTGCGACTATGTGCAGTCGTTAGTGGCGGAGGCGGAAGGCGTCGAATCCATTTACGTCCCTGTGGAAATCATTGGTGAGAAATTTTCGTTCGAACGCTTCTTCACGGACGATACCATGTCCGTGCATCTGAAGGAGGGCGTACCGCCGCTCGCAAAGCGTGGTAAGGTCGGAAGGTTCAAGCTATTGCAGATCAGGGAGGAGCCGTGCACCGAAGAGGAGCTTCTCCAAATTATAAAAGAGATTAACGAAGCAATAAGGATGCGGCGGGAGGCTTTCATCGAGGAAAGCATCCCCGGCGGGCGTGTCGTCCAGCTTGGCGAATTCCGCATCGCAATCGCAAGACCCCCGCTCGCCGACGCCACTGAAATCACCATCGTCCACCCGATCGTCAAGCTCTCCCTTAGAGACTACAAGCTTTCGGAGAAGCTGATGAAACGGTTTGAGGAGCGAGCCGAAGGCGTCCTAATCGCCGGTCCGCCCGGCTCCGGGAAGACGACGTTCGCAAGCTCCCTCGCAAACTTTTATGCGTCGAAGGGCAAGGTTGTGAAAACACTGGAGCTGCCGAGAGATTTGCAAGTCGGACCCGAAATCACGCAATACAGCGCACCAAGAGGCGACTTCAGCAGCATCGCCGACATCCTACTCTTGGTTCGTCCCGACTACACCGTCTTCGACGAAATTCGGAAGACGTCAGACTTCAGAATTTTTGCAGACATGCGACTTGCGGGCGTTGGGATGATAGGCGTGGTGCACGCCGCCAACCCCATAGATGCGGTGCAGCGCTTCGTCGGGCGGCTCGACCTTGGGATGATCCCAAGCGTCATCGACACGATTATTTACGTGAAGGACGGCGAGATAAAGAAGGTTTACGAGGTTTCGATGACCGTGAAGGTGCCGACGGGCATGACCGAGGCAGATTTGGCGAGACCGGTCGTTGAGATTCGAGATTTTGAAACCGGGAAGCTCGAATACGAAATTTACACATACGGCGAGGAGAACGTTGTTATCCCTGTTAGAAACGTGACGACGCAGACGCCCATCGAAAAGCTCGCTGCTGAAAGGGTCTTACAGGCAATTCGCCGCTATGACGGGCAAGCTGAGGTCGAAATCGTTGGGAACAAAGCGGTGGTGCGTGTGCATCCCGATGCTATCGCGAGATTCATCGGCAGAGACGGACGCAACGTCTCAAAGCTCGAAGCCGAACTCGGCATAAGCATCGACGTCGAAGCCCGTAGTATCGAAGCTGAAGCTACAAAAGAAGCGGCAGGCGTCGAGATTCCGTTTTCGGTCTCCGAGACGAAGAACTATTTGACGTTGAACCTTGAGGACGATGTGAGCGGACGGAACGTCGAGATTTATATTGACAATGAGTTTTTATTCTCTCCTGTCGTCGGCAAGAAGAACAGAATAAGGGTCGGGAAGAACTCGAAAATCGGGAAGGAGCTGCTAAATACCTTGAAACATGGTGGGCAGATAAGAATTTTAAGAAGTTGAGGTCGGAGTGACATCTCGACTCATCAAACTTCAGTCTTCTCAAACAGGTAAGCGCCGAGCCAGACCATTGCGATGCTGCTTAACACGAGTGCTGCAAAATCAAGAAGCAATGGGAACTCGCCGACGCCGACGAGGCACTTCCGCAAGGCGTCCACGCCGTAGGTCAGTGGGTCTGCATACGCAAGCGTCCTTACCCAGTGCGGAAAGCCGTCCAAGGGGAACAGCGCCCCCGACAGGAAGAAAATCGGGAACACCAGGAAATTCATCACGAGCGAGTAGCCCGACATGTCTTTGAGCTTCGAGGCGAGAGCCACGCCCATCCCGATGAACGTTACGGAAATCAGCATCATGAAAAATACTGCAAGAAGGACGCCGCCGAGAACGGCGACGGCGGGCGACGCCGCTTCGTTTAGCCCTTCGACGCGGAAGCCCATGGGGAACGCCGCAAGCAGCATCAGCACGCCCTGGAACAGCGATGTCGTCATGCCGCCCGCAATCCGTCCCAATATTATCGATACCCTGCTCACTGGCGCCACCATTATTTCCCGAAGGAAGCCGAACTCCTTGTCCCAGAGGACGGAGAGTCCTGCAAACATCGAAGAAAAGAGCAGGGTCATGCCGACGATTCCCGGCGCCAGGAAGTCGATGTAACGCAAGCCGTGGACGCTCGAAGCTTCCACGGGGAGGAATGCGAGGAACGCAAGGAAAAACAAGGGCATGCCGAGGGAGCCTAAAACTCGGCTTCTCAGCCTGAAAAAGCGGATGGTTTCCCGCAGCCACAATGTGTATATCGCCGCCGGGTTTAGGACTCTGACCTTCATTTTGACTTGCGTCCGCTTACCCACCTTGTCGCTGCTTCTTGCTCGCATCACCGCCGCCTGTGCCACAGCACGTGCGCTCGTCTTATGAAATCGTTAAAGCTCCCCTCTTCATCCCTGATTTCTCGTCCTGTCAGCCTGAGGAAGGCGTCCTCGAGCGTTGACTCCCTGAAATTCAGAGCCTTTACTTCGACGCCTGCCTCGAACGCAGCAAGCACGAGCCTCGGGACACTCGCCTCGCCGCCACCACGCACGTTGACAACGTTGTTCCGCACGCTTACGCCCTCAACAAACCCGAAAGCGGAGAGGCGAGCCGCCAGTCGCTCCGCATCGCTCTGAGAGGCAACGGTGATGGAGAGAGATGCTGAGCCGTAGGAGTTTTTGAGTTTCTCGGGAGTGTCCGCCGCTATTATCTTGCCGGAATCAATGATTGCGATCCTGTCGCATAGGAACTCCGCCTCTTCCATGTAGTGCGTCGTGACGACAATTGTAACATCCTCCTCCTCGTTCCGCCGTTTTATATGCTCCCAAATGCCCCTGCGAGTCTGAACGTCCAAACCGAGTGTCGGCTCGTCTAAAAACAGGACTTCAGGGCTGTGCAACAGCCCACGAGCAATCTCAAGGCGGCGTTGCATCCCACCCGAAAAGTTTTCGACGAGCACGTTGACTTTGCCCTCAAGCCCTACGAGCTTTAAGACATCCTTGATGCGTCTTCGCCGTGTTTCTTTGTCCATGCCATACATGCGGGCGTGGAAGTCGAGGTTTTCGAAGGCGGTAAGCTTGTTGTCGAGCGTCGGCTCTTGAAACACGATGCCAATACGCCGCCGCACCTCATCAGCCTCACCGACGACGTCATAGCCGCAGACCCTTGCAACTCCCGCCGTCGGTTTTAAAAGCGTTGCCAACATCTTCAGCAGCGTCGTTTTCCCGGCGCCGTTCGGTCCGAGTAGTCCAAATATTTCCCCGCTTTTTATCCGGAAAGTTACGGAATCAACGGCTTTCAGCCCGTTAAAACACTTCGTTAAGCGCTCCGCTATGATGGTATCCACAAATCCCATTTTATCCTCATGTCACTAAATAACTTCCAGAAGCAGCAAATTAAGACCCTTCGAAAAACTTCCTTATTTTCTCTCGATATTCTGGCAGGAGTCTCCACTCCGTGAGGCTTATTTTCTCAAATATCTCTTTTTTATTGTATTTTCGTATTTTCCTGACAATACCGGCGGCGATGGCGCCGATGCCTCGCCCGCCTGTGATGTTCACACCGATGTTACGGATTCGCTCCATGAGCTCGTTCACAGTGACTACGCCCTTCTCTGCGAGCGTCTTCAGAAATTCCTTCTGTGACGGGCTGCATTCCGCCAAGAATTTATTAAGCTCGTTGTCCGTCCATTCCTCAACATAAACGTCAGTGAAGTGCTCCTTTATGAAAGACACAACTCTCTCAAGTTCCTCATACTGCTCCACTGGTATCGGCTTCTTCAGGAACAACTGCTTCTTCCCGATGCGTAGGTCTTCGACTGCTACTATCTTCCCATCTTTTATGTCGACCTTCATTTTCACCCACACCAATAATATATGTGCATGTTATATAAATTTTTATCATTCGATGTTATATCGTTCGCTCAAGAATTTTTTTATCGTATTTTCAAGCATTTCACTTACAAGTTTCCCGTCCACCTTGCCCCTTAATTCCTTCATCACGACGCCCATCAGCGGACTTATTGCTCTTAACCCTCTGTTTCTCACAAAATCTGCCCTCTCCATAACTACTGCTTCTATGAATTTTTCTACATCCTCAATGCGCATGGTCTTCAGTCCCAACTCAGTTACTATTTCTCCAACACTTTTTTCCGGGTTAGCTGCCAAATTTTTAAGAATTTCAGGTATGCCTTCCTTACTAAAGTCGCCGGCGGCTAACATCTCGAATATTTTGATGATATGTGGCTCTTCGATGTTCTGGATGGCTATACCTTCCCGCATGAGTTCCGTCATGGTGTCCGTGAGCGTCCTAATGACCAACGTCGCTGGTATCTCCACTTTCGTTCCTTTTGAAGAGAACATGCTCATTATTTCCTCGAATAGCTTAAAATTGATGGATCTGGCAATCTTCCCAGCAAGCTCCTCGTTTATACCATACTCCTGCATATACCTCTTTTTTCTGTCCTCAAAAAGCTCAGGTAGCTTTATTCTCCGCAGCATCTCCTCTGTTATTTCGATGGGCGGCACGTCCGTCTCTGGATACATACGAGCGGCGCCGGGCAGCGGACGCATGTAAGCGGTGTTCCCCCCCTCTAAGGCACGCCTCGTCTCCTCCGGAATTCCGTGCACCGCAACCTCTGCCCTCTCCAAAACGGCGTTCAGAGAGCTCACCGCCCGCTCTTCATCAGCGGCAACTATAACCACGCAATCCTCGTCGCTGGCGTTAAAAGCCGTCTTTAACTTTTTCACCTCCTCCTCGGTTATTCCGTAAGCGGGAAGCTCATCAGTGTGGAAAATCCCGCCGACGCCGAATCTCTTTGCGATGTCAGAAAGCTCGCTGCCAAAGCGGCGTCCGGGCTGTATTTGCCGGCCGACGAGTCCGCCGAACCGCCGCAAGCACATGCCGAAAACACGATGTCCTGCTTTTTTGATAACCTTAGACTTCGTATTCTTGAATATTTCAGAAACGTCTTTTATTTCACGCTCGACATAGGCGTCGCGTCTCCGCAGCTCGTCCCGTATTTCCAGAAGATTTAGCTGCCGGATCACCTCGTTCTTTATCACTTGCTCTATCATTCCGAGGTTCTGCACGCCTTTTATCTCGACACGGGCGCCGTCCCGTATGGAGACGTTTATGTCTTGGCGGATTGTCCCCAGCCCTCTTTTGACCTTGCCCGTCGATTGCAGAATCATGCCGATGTGCTCCGCCACCTTCCTAGCCTGTTCCGGCGTTTTTATGTCCGGCGCCGTCCCTATTTCGACGAGCGGGATGCCGAGCCTGTCCAGAGAATAAACGACGTAACCTCTCTCCTCCAGTAGCTTCTGCGCCGCTTCCTCCTCAAGACAAAGCGTGTTTATTCTAACGACGCCCTCCTCAGTTTCTATTTTTCCGTTAGTGGCGATGAGCGCAGTTCGCTGGAAGCCACACGTGTTGGAGCCGTCAATTACGATTTTGCGCATCGTGTGCACTTCGTCCACAACGTCCATGTCGAGGAGCAGAGCTACCTCTAAAGCGATTTCGAGCGCTTCCCTGTTAAGCTCGTGCGGCGGCTCCTCATCGTTCTCCACGAGGCACGTGCTGTCGTAGGCTTTGTAAATGAAGGTGCGGCGGTAGCGCTCTTCAGCCTCTGCTGCCTTGTCAACTTCGCCGAGCTCGCTCTTTGACGCCCGTAAATACCTAAAAAACTCGAAGTTTGAGTCTTTCTTCGCACGCAACGTCGTGGGGCATTTACAGAAGAGTTTGTGTTTTGTGTCCAATTGCTGATGGATTTCGAGCCCTGCCACCAGTCCTACCTTCCCGTAGTCAAGCTCCGCCATCACCATAAATTTGCATGAAGTCAAAAATCATTCCGGGAGATAAACCCGATAGTCCTCCTTGACGACGTTGAGGACAACGAAGGTGCAAGTGCGCTGAACGTGTTTCATGCCGAGTGTTGATTTTATGAAGGCGTTCAGTTCTGTCGTGTTTTTGAATTTTGCGACGATGATGGCGTCGAACTCGCCGGTGACGTCATAGACCGCACAGACCTCCTGGCGGCGTGCCAGCTCTCGTTCTACCTCGACGAGATGCCCGCCCTCGACGACTATGCCTACGATTACGGTGACGTCGAGTCCGACCTTCTTCGCATCTATCAGGGGTATGAAGTTCAACAGAACTCCCCGTTCCTTCATGTCATTTATCCTGCGGATGACGGTATTTACTGAGACTTTAAGGTTGCGAGCGAGCTCTCTGTATGAAATCCTCGCATCCCCTAAGAGGAGGGAAAGAATCTTTTTGTCGAGGTCGTCAAGCTTTTCCGACATGTGAACCCCCCCTATAACATCTTAAGCTCCTTAAAGGGCATAACAGTATGCATGGGCAAGGTCTCGGTTTTTATGCCTCGTTCCTCCGCCGCAGCGAAGGCGTTCACGCCCGCATATACAGGGATGCCCACTCTGCCTCTGAGAAGAGGGACGCCGAGAACTGAGAGCCCTGTGCCGAAAGTAATCACGCCGGTGATGCCAGCGGCTTTCAAGCTTTTTATCACCTTTGCGGCGCTCTCCAACGCAATCGCGGGGATTTCACGGTAGTTTGCGATTACCCTGCCGGTGCCCTTAGCCAGAGCGTCGCAGACTGACGTTATCTTCCTCGACACGAAGACCTTCGTGGGGTCGACGGAGGTGCCCTCGTAGCTGATGACGTCTATGAAGCGTTGCGGCTTCCCGCTGCTTATCTGGACGATGCCGCTATATCTCACTTCAACAGGGATGCCGTTCTTCACGAGGACACCGTCTATCGTGATGCTGCAGATGTTCGCCACCGCTACCTTGCCCTGCGGGACGTGCAGTCCACCCACCCGCTCTTTCTCGTCTATTACTTTGACGTAATGGCTTACGACGTATGCGGAAAGCTCCTCAAAGAGCCCCACAATTTTTTCAAAGTCCCGCTTGTCTATAAGTGCGACGTTCACGATGACGTTTCCTTCCCGCCGCAGAGGGTCGAATGTGGTCAAAAAGATAAGCTCTTCAATCCTTGCTTTCACAGAGCCGAGACGCTCCTCAAGGCTCGCCTCTTCCAGCTCTCTCAAGCCCTGCTCTGTAATCGTGCGTCCTTTCTTGCCGTGCTTCTTGGTGAATCCCATAGCGTCGAGGAAACTGAGATGGTAGCGGACTGTCCGCTCCTTTATGTTGAAGCCCCGCCGCTGCAACTCTACTGAAATCGCTCTCGCACCCAGAGGCATATCACTCTCACCGAGTATCCTCAAAATTTCGAGTAGCTTGCGTTTTGTCTCGAAATTCTTGTCCGCGCGTTTTCCCATCTCTGTATCGTTGTAGCAAGTAAAGAAAAAGCAAGCGGTCAGACGGCATTATGCAACTGAAGCAAAAAGTCTCTGTCTGTGGGTTTGTTCCCCTCCACGAGCTTTTTCAGCTTCAGTGGCAAGCAATCCATCCGATATGCCGTCTCCTCCGTTTCGACGCCGGTCAGCGCCGTCGGGATGGTGACGGCTGCCGCCTCGACCGTCGGCGTCCTGAACGGGTCGAGCACGATTAATGGCATTTTCGCCAGCAGTTTTGCCTTTTCCTTAGGGAACGAGGCTATGGGGTCAGCACCGACGATGAGAGCGGCATCACAGCCCTCAAGCACGTCAAGAGCAGTCGTCTTTCCGGGTTCGAAGCGGGCATTTCCGCCTGAGAAATCCACGCCGAACGGGAATCCTGTTTCTCGTAGGAACGTAATGACGGCGCCGACGACGTTAAAGTGCCCTTTCATTGGGAACATTGCGAAATTTGTTGTTCCGCTCAGCGCCTCCACGAGCGAGAAGAGGGCGGCGACGCTGTCTTTTGCGTTTTCGGAGGCGGCGACGCCGAGCCCGAAAAATACGACGCCGAAGGACGCGTTTTTCAAAGTCTCGGCGACCCTGCTCAAATCTTCGACGCTAACGCCCGCCGCCTCTGCCAACGCCTTCACGCTCCTCGCTGCCGCCTCACCACCACCGCCGCCGGCAGTGCCGCCGACCATCGTCCACAAAGCCTCGCAGACCGCAGCGTCTGCCCCGGGACGCACCCGTAAAAACCATTTAGCAATCTTGTCAAGCTCGCTCGTGACGACGTCCACACACACGATTTCACGGTCGGTGATACCTTTGGGGAGGAAGCGACCTTCGGCGTATGAAAATTTCGAGAGGTGACGAGGGTGCGAGTGCACGGGGTTGCAGCCCCAGAAGACGACGACGTCAGCGTTGTCCTTGACGGCGTCGAGCGTCGTAGAGAAAAGGTTGAACTCTCGCTGGAGCGTGTGGAACAAATTGTGGCAGAGCGACTCCGTGTTGTCGCAGATGCCGTTCAGGCGGCGAGCGAGCCGTAACGCAAGCTTCTGGGCGCTGCAACCCGTGTTGCTCAGCCCGTAAATCAAAGGTCTCTCCGCACCTTTTAAAATTTCGGCTGCCTCCCGCAAAGCGTCGTCGTAACTCCGCTCCTCGCCACCGATTAGTGGCGTTTCCAGCCTGTTCTCCCTAAAAGCGAGAAATTTGCGCACACCGAGCGTGCAGGCATTTCTAACCTCCTTTATCTCGTTGCCCTCGACGCGCACAACAATGTCATCGCACAGGCACGCACAGAACGGGCAGACTGCCATCTCAAACACTACCATGTTACCCCCTATGTTTATTCATATCACCTTTAGAACTAGATTTCGCCGCAAGTGTTTTGGCTAAACGTAACGCCCGATTAAAACGTTTTTTATCTCGCCAGCACTCAAGTAAAAACATGGACAAGACGACGGCTGCGCTTGTGGCAATTGTGGTGGTGGTCATAAGCGTGGCGGCGTTCCTCGTCTACCGATTCGGCTGGCTTTTCCTATTGAGGTTGGTTTTGGGGGTGGGGTTTGCGGGGCTGGCAGTGGTTTTTACGGTGCTACTTGCGCTGCTGGCTTACGCAAGGGCGTTGCTTTATACCACGCTCTCGCTGCTCGGCTTTGCGTCGTCGGCATATGCTTTTTACCAGTGCTATGTTTGGACAGAGCCGCTGCACGTCATCTACGTCGTCGCAGCTTACGTTGTGGCTGCCGCTGCTGGTTTCTGGTATTTGTCAGAGCCGAACCTGAGCCTGCTTGAGCGGCTTAGAAGTGTGCACTCTTTGGAAAAATCTGGAAACTACAAGGCAGCAGCTCGGAAATATGAGATGCGTGGCGATTATTTAAGGGCGGCGGAATGTTACGAGCGTGCGGGCATGCTGGAGCCGGCGGCGTGGTGCTACGAGCGTGCGGGCGAGCTTAAGAAAGCGGCAGAGTTTCACGAGAGGGTTGCTGAAGAGAAAAAAGATAGTTACCACTGGAGGGAGGCGCACGAGCTTTGGAAAAGAGTTGGCGAGAAAAAGCGGGCAGCGGATTGCCTCTGGCGGTATGCTGAAAACGAGCCTTGGTATTGGGATGTCGTCGCAAAGCTTTACGAGGAAGTTGGCGACGAGGAAAATGCAAAAGCGGCGTGGCGGCGTGCCTTGGATTACTACGTGAAAGAAGCTAAGGAGGAAGGCGCCTTCTGGGAAGACGTCGCTAACATTTACGAGAGACTCGGCGAAGCTGAGAACGCAAGGGCAGCAATGGAGAAATACGTGGCGTATTGTGGGAGGGAGGCTGCAAACGATGCTTCGTGGTGGAAGCATGCAGCCGATGCTTATGAAAAGTTAGGGATGAAAGAGATGGCGGAAGAGGCGAGGCGCCGCTACGAGGAGTGGAGGAAAAAGATAAAGGTGAAACAGTGAAAGCGAAAGTCATCATGGCATGCAACGGGTCTTCAGCTCGGAAAACAACTCAGAGGAGCAAACGCAGGGAAAATAAGAAGCAAATAGAAAAACTTTTCGTGAGTAGGATTAAACCTTGCATCTCATCAGACGAAATCCTCAAAGAACAACACCTCAACATTTGAAGGGGCGCTCGCAAGCTCTTTGACCAGTGTGAGGCAGTTGGGGAGTGTCGTATCCTCTCACACTTATATTTGGCTGCCTGCTCACAAATGGAGCCCATGTCCTCAACTGGATGAAGCCGCAGGACACGAGGCTTTGACACTCTTCGCTGCTTTTTCTCGGTCGAGCTTCCTGTATAGAGCATATTCGGTCTCAACCATCGCAAGCTCGCTCACATAGCTAAATAATCCCCGCTTAACAATTTCTCCCTAACCAGCACGCCTCCGCATGGAAAACAGCCGCTCTATAAAGACGCCAGCTTCATGGGTCATGCTTCATTTTAGTTCTCTCCCCATCTTTCTTCCGCTCTTTGTAGAACCCATCCAACTCTTATTTAGTTTCGGCGCCACTCAAGCGGCGAGCGGCGAGGAGGAAGCCGGTGTGTGCGACCATGCGGTGCTCAGGGCGGATGCTTCGTTGCCCAACTTCCCAAGTGCGGACAGCCACCTCGTGAATGCCGGTGAGGAAGAAGCCACCAGTTTTTTCGAGGCGTTTTGAGAGTTTGAAGATTTGGAGGATGGAGGGGTTGTAGGCGACGAGGATGCCGCCGTCCCGCAGCGAGGCTTTTGCGTGCTTGACGACACGCCACGGCTCAGGCAAGTCCAAAATAATCCTATCAAGGTTTTTGTCCTCTTCGGCAAGTCCCTCATAAATGTTCCACTCACGGAGGACGAGGTTTTCGGGGATGTTTCTGAAGAAAGCCTCGATGTTGCGTCTTGCGACTTCGAAGAAGTCCTTTCTGACCTCATAGGAAATGACAACGCCGTGCTCGCCGACTGCTCGTAGCAGAGCGAGCGTGAGGGCGGCGGAGCCCGTGCCTGCTTCCAAAACACGAGCTCCGGGGAAGATGTCTGCGAGCATTAAAATGGCAGCAATGTCCTTTGGATAAATGATTTGGGCGCCCCGCCGCATCTTCAGGACGAACTCGGCGAGCGTTGGCTTAAACACGAAAAGACGTTCGCCGTGCGATGAGGTTACGATGCTGCCCTCTTCAAGCCCGATGAGCTCGTCGTGCGGCACGACGCCTCTGTGGAAGGAAAATTGAGCGCCCCGTCGCACTCTGAATTGATACCTGCGACGCTTCGTGTCCACGAGCTGCACAACGTCGCCATCGGCAATTTTGCCCATAATATTAGATGGACAAAGGTTTAATTTTGCTCCCCCTCACCGTGTCGCCGCTTCGAGCGTTCTAAAAGCTTGCAGAACGCGCAAAGCCCGACGTTTGCCGTAGGCATGCCGCAGGCTTCGCACTCCTTAAGCTCGAAGCCCTCTTGCTCGCCGAACAGCGCTTTGTTTTTCAAAAATCCGAGGTAGAAAGCTTTTTTCAAGCCGGGGTGCCGCCGCTCAAGCTCGTTCAGCGCTTTCTTGTAGCTGAGTGAGGTTGCGCCGCTCGCCAGCGGGCACTTCTCTCTTACGAAGTCCAACTGCTTTATCCTTGCGTATACTGCCGTTTCCTCGTCGGAAATCCTGAACAGCGGCTTTACTTTACGCACGAGCTTCGGGTGCGTGCTTTCTAAAATCGGATGCTGTCGCTGCAGAAACTCCAAGTTCCACCGCGTCAAATTTCCGAGAAGCGTAGCGCACTCGTCGTCAAGCGTGTGTCCGGTGGCGAGCACCGAAAAACCCTCCTCGTAAGCAACTTTATTCATCAAATAACGCTTCACCAATCCGCATGCGGAACACGCATCCCTCACCGCCAGCTCCATTAGGCTTTTCCCGAATTCTTTTCTTAAGTCAACTACTATCAGGTCGAGGTTTTTAGAAGCGGCAAAGCTCTCGACGACGGCTCTTGAGGCTTCAGAATATTCGTCGATGCCGAGGTCGATGTGAAGCCCGCAAGTCTCGTAGCCGAGGTCGTCCAGGACGTTCCAGAGCGTCATGCTGTCCTTGCCGCCGGAGACTGCCATGAGGATGCGGACATCTCGTGAGAACATTCGCACGCCGAGTTTTTCGCCGTCGATCGCACGTTGCACTTGCCTTTCGAAATACTCAATAAAGCACGAATCGCAGAAACGCACAGCACTGAGAATCACGTCCGCCTCTTTCTTTCTGCACCGTTTGCAGACCTTCATCTTTACATGTTCAAGGTGCATGCAAATATGCCTTTTGAGAAGAAGGGGACAAGGGGGATTATAATTATGCAAGGGGAAAATTGCCTCTGGCGAAACTTTCGTAGATACGATGAATATTTGGGGCGACGTAGCGGGTGTTATTGGCTCAGGTCAAAGAAGAATGCGACTTCCTGAAGAAGGGGGCTTCACTCCGACAGGCGCATCTTAACCAACGGGCGTCGGCAACATCCGTGGATGCCCCTTGAGCAGGCACGCCGAATAAAAAAGCTCTATAGATGGGGCTCGGGAGAGGTATATACGAAGTGTTACGAGTATGCCAATAAAATGGTAGAAATTCGTATGTTGGAGGATATGCGCAATGCGGATATGAACGAGATAAACAAAATTTCGCCGCTAACGCTCCGAACCTTCGCTTATCTTGCGGATATGCGGCTCGCTATCGCTCACCCAAATTGCTTCGCAACTTCCCATATCCTCTGTGCCGTTAAGTGAATTGGGCTTCGCGGCGGCTTTAAAAGAAAATATTTAGAGGTGATATATTGCCAACTACCACTGTCTAAAGAACGGTGGCTTGTAGGTGGTGCAAGCAATCATCGCCCTTACGTTAAGCTGGTTGACGGCCGTGGGCGGGGGGAGCCGCCCCCAGCCCGCTTAGTCGAAGCCTTCACCGCCTTACAGCCGTTTCTCCGAGCTCGGAGTGTCTTAAGGCTCTTGCTTAATACTATTATTACTTCAGCTAACGGAGGTGAGAAAGGCGGCATTCGGTCTCCTGCCGCCAAAGCCTATGAAAAAGGAAAAGCAGGCAATCATAGGAGGACTTGCAGGAGGCAGGGGTTTAGCGGGTAGTTTTGGTTTAGGAATTTTAAAAGGTGTGTTGCTTGGTGTTATATTTTTTATTATAGAAGGACGGTATCTCTTATTCAAGAACGGAGGAAGTAAAATGGAGAAAGGAAAGCAATTAGGAGATAAACTCTGGATGAATGGATTTTTAGGCTTTTTAGGATTCCTTGGATTTGAAGCTTTCAAATTACATGAGCCTTGGTATTTATTTTACTTCTGTTTCTTTGCATTCTTTGCCCATTTCAAATATCTTAAAGAAGAACTCAAATATTTGGGTCTTCTTGGGATAATAGGTTTAGTTATAGCAATACTTGGAGTTATAGGAATGATAGAGGTGTAGAAAATGATAGAGTTAAATGACTTCAAATATGGAATGCTGTTTGGCTTTGTAGGTTTTGCTCTAACTCTTGTTAGTATGTATTTTGCAACTGGTATGTTTGATCCGAGATTTTCTGCTGTAATAGGGGCTGGACTTTTTTGGAGGATTTCTTGGTTCATTGATAAAAAGATTGCATAAAGAAGGAGAAGAAAGAAAGGTAAATCTCATTTTTCTTGCTATTGTGCTGATTGCAGGCATTCCTTTAATTACTGAGTATACGTATGATATTCTGGCAAAGAATTGGGAAATATGGAAGCTTATTTCTATATTCGCTTTTGCATACCTGATATGTCATGGAATTTTTCGTATAATGAAATCGAAAGGTATAGAAAAATGATGCCACCGCTCCGCTCGACTCCTCGCTCCCTAACAGTCGCTTCAGGGCTTACGCCTTCACTTAACAGGTGGGCGGGCGAAATCGGGCGGTGCAGCTTAGAAGAAAAATTAAAAAAGACAAAACTATTAGAGGATTATAGGCAAGGAAAATGCTATACGAAACAAAGCAAACGACATTACCTGGATTAAAAACTTCTGAACAAGAATACTGGGAATTAATTAATGGTAATTATTCTTTTTCAGAAGCATTACAAATATTGGATAAAATTGATTGGGATTTTAAGGATTTTACAACACAATATTTAACTCATAAATTCCACTCATATCCCGCAAGGTTCATTCCACAAATCCCTTTGACATTTATAAAACTATTTACAAAAGAAGGGGAAACTGTCCTTGACCCCATGTGCGGGTGTGGAACAACATTGGTGGAAGCTTTCTTAAATAATAGAAATTCAATAGGCAATGATTTTAATCCACTTGCTACTTTAATAAGTAAAGTTAAAGTTACCTTGATACCAAATACTGAATTTAGGTATTTAAAAGAGAAACTGCAAAAAATGAAAAGGTATTTAGATCTAGACTATAAAAGGATTGATAAAAGAATAGAATCTCTCCCTAACAGGAAAATAAGTAAAATTTTTAACAGAGTGGTAATATCAAAATTAGAGGTTATAAGAGAAACTCTCCTTGAAATTAAAGAGGAAGGCGGGCACGATGATATTTATGATTTAGGGAGAGTTGCTTTATCCGCTACTATATGGTCATTAGTGGAAAATGGTGGGGGACTTGATGTAGATGACTTATTCTTAAAGAAAATAAATTCTATGGAAAAAGAACTAAAGAAGATGGCAAAAATTGTAAAAAATCCACCAAAAGTGAGAATTATAACAGGAGACGCGAGAGAACTTGAAGTTAAGACCAATTCTGTTGATTTAATTGTTACTTCTCCACCGTATGTTAATGCGTTGGACTATTATAGAGTTCACATGTATAATATGCTTTGGCTGGGTATGAATTTTGACTTATTCAGAAAACATGAAATCGGTGCTCATTCCCATTTTATTTATAATCGTTTTAGATTACTTTCTGAATATCTGGGTGATATGCTTAGAGCGATGATAGAAATGAATCGTGTGCTCAAAAAGGGCAAGTTATGCGTAATCGTTGTCGGAAACTCAAGCTTAGAATATGAATTAATAGAGAGTTATAAATTCTTTGCTGAAATGTCAAAGTGTATAGGATTTAAACCAATAAAGACCTATTTTAGAAATATAAATAAGACGAGAAAATATGCCAGTGCAGATATTGGGAAAATTGATGATGAATATATTTTAATTCTACAAAAGGTAGCCGATTCTGATGTAACGGCAGATAATGATGATTTTATAGCAGATATAGTAGCTCAACAAATGATAAAGTTCAAGAAGCAGATAGAAAAAGTTCAAGGCACATCAATCAGAGGTAGAAGACCCACAAAAGAAAGATTACTGAAAAATATAGATAAAATAGAGGAAGCGACTCAACATATCCGTGAAGATATAAAAATAAAGAGGTGAAAAATGAAAGAACTAATAAGTAGAATCATCTATTCTATTTTGATAGGGCAAGATTATAGAACATTCGTTTTAGCCACGATTAACAAAAGATTTATTGACAAAGTAGAAGAATTAACAGCGGAAATTTTTGAGTATAAGAAAAGAGGAGATAATTGGCTTGAGAAATCATTGGAAGATACTTCCAGAAAGAAGGGGAAAGAAAATAAATTCAAATTGTTATGGTATGGTGGATTGAATGATAAAACTGTAAAAAATATGACAGGTGGGACATCTAAGAAAGAAGTTTGTTTAGAAATTGGAAAGAAAAATTTGGAAGCATTTAGATTGTTATTATCTGAAATAGAGAGCGAGAGCCCATACAAAATTAAAATAATAATCAAAAAGGATAATGAACAGGTTGAGCTTGACGATATTGAAAGCATCATATTTGTTAATATCATCTAAGCAATGAAATTAACCATTCAAGGTGGAGCATGGAGTGAAGTAGGAAAGCAAACAGAAAAGATCCTTTTGTATGCGATTTTCACAATTCTTGGGATTCAGAGGATGATTAAATCTTAATTTTGATGAGATGAAAAAGAAAGGGTTGGTTGAAAACAGGGAAATTGATGCTATCGTATTCAACAGAAATAAAGAGCCTATTACTATTGAATTAAAATTATTAGGAATAGGAAATCCAGAGATAGGAGATGAAGCATTAGCTAGGAAAGTAGATCTATTTTTGATTGATAGATTAACGGAAATGATGATAAAAGAATCTGAAAAAATAGGGGTAAAAGTTATAGAATTTCGGCAGGAAAACCCATTGAAGGAGATTTACAAATTCTTTTTATCAAGAAATGTCAAATGTAGTGAGCCTGAAGATATGACCTCTGAAGAATTGAAGGAAAAAATTGAACATATAATTAAAGAGTGGAAAGAAACAAAGGAAGAATACAAAATATTGAAGAAATTAAAGGAGTTGACGAAATGATGTCGAAAACAAAAAGGTCAAAATGATGTATAAATTCTTTGAAAGTTCATCAAGACTTCCTGTGAGAGTTGAAATGAGATGGAGCGGATATTGGGAATTACTTATAGTTCCCGATGATATAGGAAAACTTTACGAAAACCTTAAAAACAGACTTAGCCAAATTGATTCTGAAGAATTTGATAAATTTGGGTTTTATATGTTGTTAACAGGCGAACCAACCCAAGAAGGAAAATTCAAAATAGGGAAATTATTATATATAGGTCAAGCTTATAACCAAGGAATTGAGGAGCGGATACTTCAATCACATCATGGGTA
>NZ_JBMXYC010000065.1:0-14227 GCF_053996935.1 Candidatus Alkanophaga liquidiphilum | reverse complement strand
GAAGAAGCTGCGCTGGCACATCGACCATTTCCTGAACGCCGACGGCGTGAGCGTCGAGGCGGTCCTCCTCCTCGACGCCCCGGAGTGCGACGTTGCGCAATTCCTAAACGGACGCTTCCCCCACGTCAAGCGTTTCGGCGCCAGCGACTGCCGCTGCGAAAGCCACCTCTTCTTCGCCAAACGCCCTGAGTTCGAAAACGCCTTCAAAATGTCAAACCTAAACTTTAGCCGTCTAAAACTCAGTACGCCATAACAACAACAGCATAAGCCTAAAAGCGGAAAAATAAAAATTATTCAATTCGGTAGCCCAATTCTTCGGCGATCTTCCTGCGCTCTGCCCTCTCTTCATCGTTTTCGATTCTCGTAACTGCGGTGCCATCCACGACGCCAAGCACAGCCTTTCCAAGCTCGGTCTTCGCAACAAGCACCTCTATGGGGTTGGCGCTTGCCACGTAGATATTGGCGACTGCGGGATGCATTTTTAAGACGGGGAGCACGTTTATCGGAAATGCATTTTCGAAGACGATGACGAAAACGTGGCTCGCCCCGATGCTCAAACAGTTTTCAGCCGCCAGCTTTTTGAGCATCTCGTCGTTTCCTGTGACTCTCGTGAGCTTCGGCGCCGCCTCATTCATGGCGACCGCCGCTTTTATGCCCGGGACACAAGTGAGCAACGTCTTGAAGATGTCGTCGCATGCGAAAATCGTGAAGTTCCCCTGCCCTATGATCACTTGCTTCTCATCATTTTTTATACGCACGACCTCGATTTCCAAGCCCTCCGCCATTTTAACGCCCGCAGCCATGCTCCGCGCCCTCGCTCACTCCTTCATGCTTATGGCTCCTTGCTCGCAGGTGTCAATGCAAACCTCGCACTCCGTGCACTCCTCCTCATTCACGACGGCATATTTCTTGTCTCCCTCTTCTACGAGGCTTATCGCCTCCACAGGGCACTCTTCCACACAGTCCCCACAGCCCGTGCACTTCTCCTTATCAACAACAGCCGGCATCTCACGCACCTCCTTGACGATAATCCGAAAAGGTTTGAGAACTTACGACTTAAAAGACTTTCGGAACGTTTGCTCGCCGCCGCTACTTCCTAACAACCACCACGGCAGTAACCCGCTCTTTGTCATCCACGTCCATGAGCTTGACGCCACGTGCGCCCCGCTTATGCCGAGGTATGCTCTTCGCTGCAATCTTTATTGCCATTCCTCCTGAGGTCATCAGGAGCATCTCATCACTGCTTCGCACTTCTTTTATCGAGACTACGCCGCCGCTCTTTTCACTTACTCTTATTCCCATGACCCCCTTTCCACCTCTTCTTGTCCTCCTGAATTCTTCAATGTTCGTATTCTTGCCATATCCTTTTTCTGTGACTATAAAAACCGCAGCCCTTTTCTCCTGCACTATATCTGAATGTAGCGTATCCGCAGCAACGACCTCGTCGCCGCCGTCAAGCCTGATGCCGCGGACGCCCCTTGCATACCTGCCCATCTCCCGCAGCTCCTCTTCCGAAAACCGTATTACTTTGCCCTTCCTTGTAGCGATGAGCACGTCATCGCTGCCGCTTGTCAGCATCGCTGCCACGAGCTCATCGCCCTCAAGAACACGGACGGCGAGCATGCCGCTCCGCCTGACGCTTTTAAAATTCGCCAGCCGCAGTCTCTTGACGACACCCTTTCTCGTCACGAGCACCAAATACCTTTCCTCGCCCAAAAACCTTCTCGGAACAGAGAGGAGCGTGGCAATCTCAGTTCCGACCTCTGTCCCCAAAACGCTCCTTAGTGGACGCCCCTTAGCGTGCCATCCCCCCTCCGGAACCTCATACGTCCTGATCATGTAAGCCCTACCGTCCTTCGTGAGTATTAGCAAGTAATCGAGCGTCGAAGAGAACGCAAGACTCTTTATAATGTCCTCTTCTTTCCGCGCCATCGCATTCCTGCCCTTCCCGCCACGCTCTTGTTTCCTGAAAGCCGCCTCTGGCATTCGCTTTATGTAGCCGCCCGCAGTAACGATAACAATGTCGTTCCGCCGCTCTATCAAATCAATCTCTTTTATCTCCACGTATTCTCCTATTTTAGTCCGTCTCTCGTCGCCATATTTCTCCCTAATCTCCCTCAGTTCCCCTTTTATCACATCAAGTATTCGTAGCTCGCTCGCTAACGTCTCCTTTATGCCCGCCACCTTCCCCTCAAGCTCCCTCGCCTCCGTCTCTATTTTCTCCCTCTCCAGAGCGCTAAGTCTTGACAGCCGCATCTCAAGTATTTCCTTTGCCTGCACGTCGCTAAGCCGAAACCTCGAAACCAAAATTCTTCTTGCGTCCTCGGTCTTCCTTGCTGACTTTATTATTCTTACAACCTCCTCTATGTTGTCCAGTGCCACAAGAAGCCCCTCGAGGACGTGCTTCCTACGCTCTGAGACCTCAAGCTCGTAGTTAAGGCGACGGCGCACGACTTCTTTGCGATGTTCTACGTAATGCCTAATCAAATCCTTCAACGTAAGGATTCGAGGCTCGCCGTTGACGAGTGCAAGGTTTATGATACCGTATGAGACTTCAAGCGGCGTGTGCTTATACAGATTGTTCAAAATAACCTCAGGATTCGCACCGGGCTTGAGCTCGATGACTATTCTCAGTCCTCGGCGGTCTGATTCGTCCCGCAAGTCGGCAATGCCCTCTATGCGCCGCTCCCGCACGAGATTCGCAATCTCTTCGACGAGCGCACTCTTGTTCACTTGATACGGGATTTCCTTGATTATTACACGGGCTCGCCGCCGTGACTCCTCTATCTCCACGGCGGCTCTTATCCTTATGGTGCCACGCCCCGTCTCATATGCTTTTTTTATCCCCTCAGTCCCGAGAATCACGCCGCCCGTCGGGAAGTCCGGACCTTTTATCGCCTGCATCAACTCCTCGATGCTCACCTCAGGCTCGTCTATGAACCTTACGATGGCATCCACGACTTCGCTCAAGTTGTGCGGCGGCATGTTCGTCGCCATGCCCACTGCAATGCCGGAGGTGCCGTTCACGAGGAGGTTCGGGAGGCGTGCGGGCAGCACCACCGGCTCTTTCAGCGTGTTGTCGAAGTTTGGCATCCAGCCAACAGTGTTCTTCTGGATGTCCGCTATCAGCTCCCCAGCAATTTTGGAGAGGCGAGCTTCGGTGTTGTGATGTATGAAGCCATTCCCGACAAAGGAGTTCGGTCCCGGGACGCGCAGGGAGTAAACGGTCTGTTGTCCATCATAATGGACTGCCGAGACTTTCGTGAAGTAGAAGTGCCTTTCGAGGAGCCAAAGGACAAAAATAAAGTCTTCAGGCTCTAAAAACTTCTCAAGCTCTGGGAGGTATCTTGAGAGACGCTCGTAGCGGTCTATATTGTGCTTTTGTAGCCATATGTCCCAGCCTCGACCTTTGTAACGTTCGCGCAAGTAATCTGCGAGGAAGGGGATGAAATCAGTCTTGCTGAGAGCCTCCCCCCTAAACTCCGTGAGAAGTGCTTCAAGCTTTCCTTGCTTCTTTCCAGCAAAGCCTATTTCCCTGGCGAACGTTGCCACGTTTTTAATTCCTGAGATGAACAGTCTCCAATTTTTTCCATCTCTGTGGAGCTTGGAGACCACGCCGAAGGAAAGGAGAAGAACCTGAAGGTCCTCAAGAAGCCTCCTGCTCTTCGAGCGGTAGGCGAGGAGTACTGTATTCTTTCCTTTAGAGACTGAGCCGCCTCCCCCAAAGAGGGCTTTCAAAAAGGCTCTCTGAACCTCTTTCGGCGAAGCTAAGACAGCCTTCGGAACCCTCCTCTCCCAACTCTTCTCGACGAAGCCGAGCGCCTCCACCAGGGAGAGAAATTCTCTCACGTAGATTTGAAGCTCTATCACCTTCTTTCCGTTGGGGAGCGTGTGAACGTAGCGGCAGTAGCGGGCATCTATGAGCTTCTGAAGCTCGTTTTCGACAGCAGCCACGAAGTTGGGGTCGGTGTTGTTGAAGCCTACTTTCCCTTCAGAGACGTAGCCTCCTGCGAGGAGGGCGCCGAGGAGGAAGGCAAGCCCCTCCGTCACTTCTGGGGCGAGGGGGCATCCCGTCTTGTAACGCTCTTTGGCGGAGGGGAAACCCCTCTGGACCACGAGCCAGTCCCCGGGCTTCAAATCCCCAAGAAGCTTCCAAGCGAGCGTCGGCCGACCGTCCTCGCCACGCACCCACACGAGGACGGGATGGTTGCTCGTTCCGGAAAAGCTCTGCCCCATCTCGGTCTCGACACGCAGGACTGGGTGGCGACCTGAGTTGAAAAAGCAGTCTGCAAGCGCTTCTCCTAAATGAGAGAGAACGCCGAGCGAAATCTCGTGCTCGGAGCATTCCTTCGACCTCGGCACCACGTCCTCAAGCCGCATCAAACCCCTCTCTGTAACAATCAGCGTCTCCCCGGTAAGGCAATAGCGCATTGCCGCTGGCGCGTCGCCATCCACCGAGCCGAAGTTCCCTTGCCCGTCAATCAGCGGGTAGCGATACGAGAACGGCTGCGCCATCCTGACGAGCGTGTCGTAGACGGCAGCGTCGCCGTGCGGATGATACTTGCCGAGAACCTCGCCGACGACCCTTGCGCACTTTTTGTGCGGCTTATCAGCGGTCAGCCCCATCTCATACATTGCATAGATGATGCGGCGGTGTACTGGCTTCAAACCATCACGCACATCTGGAATCGCCCTTCCGACGATGACGCTCATCGCATAATCAAGGTAAGAAGTGCGCATCTCGTCCTCGACACTCACAGGGATGACTCTCGTCTCTGAAGACATGAAAATAGGTTGCCACGCCCGCATATAGGCTTTTCTGTGTAATTCGACGGCATCCTGCTTGTGGCAAGTTCCTGCCTAAGCACGAGACCTAATAGTCACTTCCCCGCCTTATGATGTAATACGAGGGCTCTCGTGACGACATACCCTACGAAAAATACCTTGAGTTTACTGAGAAATGGCTGGAAAGGTGCCTTGAGCGGATCAAGCCTGACGGAAGGATGTGTTTAAACATCCCTTTAGACAAGCTAAAGGGAGGAAAGGGATAGGCATGGAAATCAGCAGAAAATATTGTGAATTGGCTGTGAAGAGGTTAAAGGAAGACATCTGCCAACAAAAGGGGGACATGCTATTCCAATCTTAGAAATCTCACGCCTCACCCTCCCCCCGCCAAGCTTATGGTTTAAATGAGGGGGGAAGTTTTATGTATTCCGTAGTTATTTTTGTCTCGATGGGCTGGAGCGGCTTTCTTTATGCCAGTTTTCCAGCCCGATGCGGTGCGGTCTTACAGCCACCTGCCCGATGAGCGGACGGCGTCCCTCCCGCCCACGATTTCCAACTCTCTCAAGCTCCTCCGTAGGGCATGAGATATCTTTCCATCTGTCTCCAGCTTTAGATGCCCCCTCTGACGCTCCCTGACGTCCTTGAACAACACTTTATCACCAACTGGAATCCCGGACGGTAAAATATGATGTCTCGCCTATCCGCCCGGGGTTACGTTGCACTAGTCATGCCAAGCCCATGCCCGTCAAATTTTAGTCAATTCGATTCAAAAAACAAAATAATGGAAGAAACCGTAATAAAATACAGGACTAAGAAGCCTCGCCTCAAAAACCCGATTTTCATAGAAGGGCTGAGCGGCGTGGGCGATGTCGGGAGGCTCGCCGCTGAGTATCTGATAAGAAAGCTGCACGGGAAGAAGCTCGCCGACGTATATTCGCAGTTTTTTGCGATGCCGCCGCTCCTCATCCCGGGCGTAAAATACGAGCAGGGCGTCGCTGAGCTCCTAAAAGATGAGCTTTTTTATGACGAAAAGAGCAATTTGATAATCCTGACGGGCTACTACCAAGGCTATCGCCCCGAGAACTATTACAAATATGCGGATACGCTTTTGGACTTGTGCGCCGAGTTTTCAGTTTCGAGGATTTTCACGCTCGGCGGTTACACGACCGGGCGGTATTTGAAGAATCCGGGCGTCTACGTCATTGCGACGAGCGACGAACTCGTCGAAGAGATGCGAAGATACGGCTTAAAAGTGGGGAGCAGTGGCAACGTCTTCGGCATCACCGGCGTCCTCCTCGGGCTCGGCAAGGAGCGTGGCTTCGAGGTAATTTGCTTGCTCGGCGAGACGCACGGCGCATACCCCGACCCCAAGGGCGCAAAAGTCGTCTTAGAGAAGCTTGTTGAAATAATAGGCATAGAGCTGGATTTAAAAGAGATAAAAGCTGAGAGTGATAAGCTTGATGAGGAGTTTGAGAGATATATGGCTGAAAGGCTGAAAACTGAGAGGAAAAAGGAGGAATTTTCTTACATCGGATAGCGTGAAGCGTATGATGGAGCTGGCGTGCCTGCTCATAACGCACAAAAGAGCGACGCTTCCTGAGATAGAAACAGCCTTCTTCAACTTGCGGGCTCTCGCAGAAAAAGAGACAAGTGGTGAGGACGCAAGCGTCCTGCAACGGCTTTGTCGTTATTTTGCGGCGTTTGACGGTGTAGAGGAGTGCGTCGTGCTGCACACCTGCAACCGTCTCGAAATCTACGCCGCCGGCCCAAAATGCAAAAACGCTCTTGAAAGGCTTGCAGCTGTCACGAGCGTCCGCCAGAAGACAGAGATAAAGGAGGGGCGAGGTGCCGCTGAGCACTTGTTGAGAGTCGCTGCTGGGCTGGAAGCCATGATTGTGGGGGAAGACCAGATATTAGGGCAGGTGAGGCAGTGCTTCGAGGAGGCGAGGGCTGCGGGGACTGTCGGCGAGACGCTGAGCGTAGCGTTCAACCGAGCGATACGCACCGGCAAGAGGGCGCGCTCCGAGACAAAGATCAACGAGGGCGCCATCTCCATAGGCTCGGCGGCGGTCGAGCTTGCGAAGGACGTCCTCGGCGATTTACACGGACGGGACATCCTCGTGGTCGGCGCCGGCGAGATGGGGACGCTTGTGGCAAAGGCGCTGTCGGAGGAGGCTCTGAGCGCAATATACGTTGCGAACAGGACGTTCTCAAGAGCAGAAGCGCTCGCTGCGGAACTTGGCGGCTACGCCGTCAGGTTTGACGATATTGAAAAGTATTTGGAGGTCGCAAACGTCGTCATAAGCGCAACAGGCGCCCCGCACACCGTCATAAAAGAGGAGATGGTGAGAAAAGCGATGTCACGGAGGGGGGGAAAGAAGCTCATCATCATAGACATAGCAAACCCAAGAGACGTGGAGGAAAGTGTCTCGCTCATCGAAAACGTCGAGCTTTACAACATTGATGCCCTGCGGGGCGTGAGCGAGCAGAACTTGAAGATGAGACTGCAAGAGGTGCCGAGGGTCGAAGCGATAATAAAGAGAGAGTTGGAGCTTTTGGAGGAGGAATACCGGAAGAGGGAAGCTGAGAGGCTGCTGAAGCATATTTACAGGCTTGCTGAGGAGATAAGGACGCAAGAAGCTGAGAAGGCTTTGAAAAAGCTGTGCACCGTAGGAAACTCACCTTCACAAGAGCAAAAATACAGGGAAATAATAGAGGGGTTGACACATTCCCTCGTTTACAAGCTCCTCGCAAACACGACAGCATCGTTAAAGGAGGCAGCCATTAACGGCGACGGCGTCCTGCTCGAAGCTGCAAAAAAGTTTTTTAAATTGAGCTGAAGTTCTGGGCTGGGTCGAAGTTTTCAGATAAGGAGCTACGCCGTCGACATCAGACCGCTAACGTATTCTCTTCTTAAGCATCGAAGCAATCGTGTTTTTCTGGATTTCTGAGGTTCCTTCGGTGATTTCTGCGATTCTTGCATTGCGGAAGCAGCGCTCGACGTCGTATTCTGCGAAGTAGCCGTAGCCGCCGTGCACTTGGATTGCATCGTTGCTCACTTCAACTGCGGTTCTCGATGCATAATACTTAGCCATTGACGTCAGCATGGGGTCGGGCTTCCCTTGGTCGAAGAACCACGCTGCCTGATATGTCAGGAGGCGAGCCGCCTCGACTTTCGTTGCCATCTCCGCAAGCTTGTGCTGTATCGCTTGGAACTCTATGATCGGGCGTCCGAACTGCTTCCTTTGCCGCGCGTATCTGACGGAACGCTCTAAGGCGCCTTGGGCGATGCCGATGCACCTCGCCGCCAAGCCCGTCCTCGTCTCATTAAGCATGCCGAGCAGCTGGTAGAAACCCTTGTTTTCTTCGCCAAGCAAGTTCTCCGCAGGCACTCTCACATCGTTAAAATAAAGTTCGCTGGTTTTTATGAGGTGCATGCCCATCTTGCCCTTAAGCTCCACAGCCTCGAAGCCATCACAGTTTGTCTCTACGATGAACATGCTTTGCCCTCGATAAGGAGGCTTCGCTTCGGGGTCGGTCTGGCACACGACCACGAGCCAATCGGCTACGGGTCCGTTCGAAATAAACGTTTTCGTGCCGTTAATCACCCACTCGTCACCATCTTTAACGGCGACTGTGTCGAGCTTTAGGATATCAGAGCCGTGCTCGGGCTCAGTGACCGCCATGCCCATCATCGCCTCGCCTCGTGCGATGGGCGTAATGTATTTTTTCTTTTGCTCCTCGGTTCCGTTGTTCAGGATTAGCTCCGAGCCGAACGTCGTAATATATATGAAGCCGAGGCTGGGGTCTGCCCTGAAAAACTCCTCCAGCACGAGAACCTTCTCAAGAAGCCCCATGCCCTGCCCGCCGTATTCCTCAGGTATGTTTATGCCGATGAAGCCGAGGTCCGCTGCCTTCTTCCAAAGCCCGTGCGGGAAACGCCCTTGCTCCTCACACTCGAGCGCAAGCTCCCTCGAAAACTCCTTCTCCGCAAACTCACGAGCGGCGTTCTTCACCTCTTTCTGTTCATCAGTAAGCTCGAAGTTCATCATACCACCTCGGATTTATTATCATTATTAATCTTAGTTATCCACGTCGAGGGCATCTACGGGACGAAGCGAGACCGAAAAGCCTTAACCGCAGAAAGTCATCAGTGGCGATGAGAAATATGATAGCAATAATAGATTACAAGATGGGTAACCTTTTCAGCATATACAACGGCATCAAAAAGGCTGGCGGCGAGCCCGTGCTCGTGGACGGCTCCGCAGTCGCAAGACTTAGAGAGGCAGACGGCATTGTTATTCCGGGAGTTGGCGCCTTCGGCGACGGTGTTAAAAATTTCAAAGTTTTTGAAGACGTATTCTTTGAGATGCTGCGCTCGGGGACGCCCGTGCTTGGGATTTGCCTCGGCATGCAAATGTTCTTCGAAAGCAGCGAGGAAAGCGGCGGTCACGGTCTTTCCGTGCTGAAGGGGAGCGTGGTGCGGTTGCCAAGCGACGTGACGACGCCGCACATGGGCTGGAACTCGCTACGTATTTTGAAAGAGACGCCAATCTTGGGTGGGATAAAAGATGGGGACTATTTTTACTTTGTCCACTCCTACCACTGTATTCCTGAGGATGCGCGGTGCGTCGTCGCAGTCACCGACTACGGTGGCACCGTCGTGGCGGTGATCCAAGAGAAGAACGTCTACGCAACGCAGTTCCACCCCGAGAAGTCTGGGAGGAAGGGATTGAGGGTTTTGGAGAACTTTGTACGAGTGTGTCGGAGTTAGACGCTTAGGAGAGACGGCTATGCATGAGCGGCTCAGGGGCGTGCGTGTCGTGTCGTTCGACGTTGACGGCACTTTGACCGACAAGAAGTTCGTGGACGCAGTGTGGCTGCGGGGCATTCCAGAAATCTACGCAGAGACGCATAATACGAGCTTTGAGGACGCCCTTAAAATGGTGATGAGTGCGTATGAGGAGGTAGGAGAGAACTCGATAGAGTGGTATCTCATAGATTACTGGCTGCGGCGTTTCCAGTTGGATGTGAGCTACGAGAAGATTTTTGAGAGGTTTAAGCATGAGATACGGGTGTATCCGGAGGTCGAGGGCGTGCTTCAGGAGCTTAGCGCAGCTGGCTATGAGCTGATCGTGTGTTCGAACGCCGCAAGAGAATTCATAAATGTGCAGATAGCCGACGTGAAGCATTACTTTTCAAGAATATTCTCGGCAGTTTCAGACTTCAGGCAGGTGAAAAAATCTAACGGCTTCTACTTGAGAGTCTGCGAAATTTTAAAGGTCAAGCCGCAGGAGGTCGTGCACGTCGGCGACCACTGGGTCTTCGATTTCTTGAATCCGAGAAAAGTGGGAATAAATGCCTTTTTCTTGGACAGACGAGACGAAAGGTGCGGAACGTTCGTGATAAAGAGCCTTGAAGAACTTTTGGATATTCTTCGCCCCGGGTAGCTAAGGCATCAAACCCGCCGCTTGCATCTCCGAAGTTTTATAAGCGGCGGCGTCTAACATGAGAAGAGCTAAGCGAGGGGGTGCGTCGTGTTAAGCGAGACGGACTTAAAAGAAATAGAGAGGAAATTGCGGGCATGGGAAGAGACGTGTCTCAGAGGGGCGTTAAAAGCAAAATCGGAGCGCAAGAAGAAGTTCACGTCCACGACATCGAGTAGAGAAGGAAAAAGGCTCTACACGCCGTTAGATGTTGCAGACATTGATTATCTGCGGGACATCGGCTTCCCCGGCGAATACCCGTTCACCCGAGGCATACATGCGACGATGTATCGAGGACGTCTGTTCACGATGCGGCAGTTTGCGGGCTTCGGGACCGCCGAAGACACCAACGAGCGCTACAAATACCTCTTGGAGAACGGACAAACTGGCTTGAGCGTAGCTTTCGACCTCCCGACACTCATGGGGCGTGATTCCGATCATCCGCTTTCTCGTGGCGAGGTGGGGAAGTGTGGTGTCGCCGTCGACTCGCTCAAGGACATGGAAATAATCTTCGACGGCATCCCGCTGGGCGAGGTGACGACCTCGATGACGATAAACTCGCCGGCGAACGTCCTTCTTGCGATGTATATAGCAGTGGCGGAGAAGCAAGGCGTGCCGTCAACGCAAATCGGCGGCACCGTCCAGAACGACATTTTGAAAGAATACATTGCGCAAAAGGAATATATTTTCCCACCAGAGCCATCGGTGAATCTCATCGTTGACACGATGGAGTTCTGCTCGGTCTGGGGCAAAGTGCCGAAGTGGAACACGATTTCGATAAGCGGCTACCACATTCGAGAGGCAGGGGCGACCGCCGTTCAGGAACTTGCATTCACACTTGCAGACGGCATGGCGTATGTCGAGGCGGGCATCCGCAGGAACCTGCCTGTGGATAAGTTCGCTCCCCGCCTGAGCTTCTTCTTCAACTGCCACAACGACTTCTTCGAGGAGATTGCAAAATTCAGGGCGGCAAGAAGAATCTGGGCACGCTACATGCGTGAGGAGGCTGGCGCGCAAAACCCGAGGTCGTGGATGCTGAGGTTCCACGTGCAGAACGCCGGCTGCTCACTGACCGCCCAGCAGCCACTCGTGAACATCGTGAGGACGACAATCCAAGCGCTCGCCGCTGTCTTGGGCGGCTGCCAGTCGTTGCATACGAATTCTTACGACGAAGCTTTGTGCTTGCCGACGGAACTAGCAGTTACGATTGCGCTGCGCACGCAGCAGGTCATCGCCCACGAGAGCGGCGTGACGCACGTTGTCGACCCGCTCGGCGGCTCCTACTATGTCGAAGCGCTCACCTCGCAGATAGAAAAGGAGGCGAACGAGTATTTTGAGAAGATAAAGGAGATGGGCGACGGTAGCGTGCTTGACGGCGTCATTGAGGGCATAAAAAGAGGCTATTTCCAGAAGGAAATCGCAGACTCTGCTTACGAATATCAGAAGCGGGTGGAGAGCAAGGATATAATCATTGTGGGCGTGAACGAGTTCGCAACCGAGGAGCTTGAGGTCCCTGAAATCCTCTACATCGGACCTGAGGTTGAGGAGCGGCAGATTGCACGGCTGAAAAAAGTGCGGGAGGAGCGGGACGAGCACCGCTGGCGGGAGAGCCTTGAGAACTTAAAAGCTGCAGCGGACAAGGGCGAGAACACGCTGCCTTACATCCTCGAGGCAATCAAAGCCTACGCAACGGTCGGCGAAATCATGGACGTCCTTAGGGAGCTCTACGGCGAATACACAGAGCCCGTCATCATCTAAATATTTTTAAACCTCAATTTTAAAAGGAGAGAAATGGGCAAAAAGACGGTGGGCAAGAAGCTGAAGCTTGCGAAAGCGTTGAAGCAGAATAGGCGAGTGCCGGCATGGGTAATCCTCAGGACGAGCAGGGAAGTCATGACGCACCCGAAGCGGCGACACTGGAGACGGACGAAGTTAAAGCTTTAAGGTGGTGGTATGAGGGAAGGCGAAGAGCGAATATACACGATACCGTTACGCCGAGAGTTTTTGAAGGCGCCGAGATGGCGAAGGAGCGAGAAGGCGGTGAAGGCGGTGCGTGAATTTCTGATGCGGCACACGAAGGCAGATATAGTCCTTTTAGATAACTCGGTGAACGAGAGGATTTGGGAGCGTGGCGCCCAGAAGCCGCCGCACAAGATAAGAGTAAGAGTGAGGCTTGAGGACGGCGTGGCGAGGGCAACACTCGTGGAATGAAAACGTGAGGCAAGTAATGGCAAAAAAGGGGGTAAAGAGGCTTTTCAGCGTTGATGGCAGTCCAGATATAGGAGTTTTTGTGACATGCACCGAGGATTTCGTGTTCCTGCCCGCCTATGTTAATGAAAAGCTTGTAAGAGGCTTAGAGGAAGCCCTTAGGACCAAGGCAGTAAAAGTTTTCGTTGGAGAGAGTATTTTGGTGGGGCTGTTTGTTGTCGGCAACTCTCGGGGACTTGTAGTGACGCCTTATGCCTTGGACGAGGAAGTCGAAGCACTGAGGAAGGAGACAGGGTTGGAAGTGTGGCGGCTTCCTGACAAGCTTAGTGCGGTCGGTGCTATAATCCTAATGAACGACGAAGTTGCATTAGTGCATCCGGAACTTTCGGAGCGAGCCGTTGACTTTCTTAAGAGGAACCTGAAGGTGCGTGTTTATCGGGGAACGGTGGCAAGCGTGAAGAACGTCGGGATGGCGGCGGTTGCGACGAACAAAGGAATTTTGGCACACAAGGATGCAAGTGCTGAAGAGCTTGAGTTCCTTGAGGAGATTTTCGGACTGTCTGCGGAGGTTGGGAGCGTGAATTTCGGATCGCCGTTCGTCGGAGCTGCGCTCGTCGCAAATAGCAAAGGCTACGCCGTTGGCGACGAAACTTCGGGTATAGAGCTTGGAGTCATCGAAAGTGCACTTGGCTTCGTTTGACTTTAATTGAGTGAGAGTGGATGCGTGGCAACGAGCTACAGAACGGTGTGCGGCAAAGGTTTAAGCTTGGCGTCACGGCAAGATTTAGTGCTGCGCACAGGCTACCTCGGCATGAGGGAAAATGCAAGGAGCTCCACGGGCATACATATAAGGTGGAAGTGATGTTTGAGGGCGAGCAGAGAGAGAACGGCATGGTTGCCGACTTCTCGCAGCTCAAAAGTGTCGTGCGCGGCGTCCTCGATGCTCTTGACCATAAATATTTGAATGAAGTTCTGGAGAACCCGACGAGCGAGAACATCGCCATTTTCATCCTTGAGAACGCCGCTCATCTCGCAAAGCAGAAAAGGCTTGGCGTCGAGGTCGTGATGGTGCGCGTCTGGGAAGATGAGGACAAGTGGGTGACTATCAAAAAGTAAGAGCTTTCAAGGTCGCTAAATCGCATGCATTATATTATCTATAAAATGTCGCTAAGAGGACCACCGATTTCATCGGTGAATTGGGGGGGAGGTGGGAGGGAAAGTTTTTTTATGCCTTGAATGCATGTTATTTTAAGCACAGGCGTCCCCTGTGCAAGGAAAATGTGCCACTCATCAAGAGACTTCCTGCTTTGAGGAAGGTGAGATGGGTGGCAGCGGGGCGCGTGAACCGCCCGACCCCAGCCGTGCGTGTTTATCTGGGGGAAGCCACTCGTTTTAACGGGTGGTAGTTCACTTGTGAAGGGAGCGACTATGAAAAAGTTGCCCGCATGCCACTGTGTTCGTGCGACGAAGGGGCAACATTGGTGACCTCCTCCCTCCATTGGAGGGCATCCGCCGGATGCACGAGGTTGGGGAGTGTGGTTTGCCGGAGGACAAACCGCTCCCCGTCGGGCTGAGCACGCTGCCCCTGCCCAGAGCATATAGCCCTGGGCTCGTTTTAATATATTTTTAGCTCCGTTCACATCGGCATTAATCTGGTAGCTACAATCCTTGCAGATAAAAACTCCTTGAGATGGCCTTTTGGTGTTCATTGAACCACATCTTGAACATTGTTTCGATGTGTTTAACTC
>NZ_JBMXYC010000064.1:0-28993 GCF_053996935.1 Candidatus Alkanophaga liquidiphilum | reverse complement strand
CGCCCACGACGCTGCCGACGCCACAGGAAAATTTCCTGCAAAGTTTTGAGGATTTGTTAACAGAAAGGCTTGCCTCGTCGGTAAAAAACGGTGAGCTGGAAGTCGCTGGGGATTGGCGTCCCCAATTGCATTGGCTCGAAGGCGCGGACGCCCGCAGGAGGGAGGAAGTTATAAGAATTCATAAAAGCTTCAGAATGCATTTGAGGGGTGCAGCTGCAAAGCTCGGCTGATGCACGCAAGGTAAGTCGGCAGAAAATTTAGCTTTAAAGAAAGGGGCGTGCAACATTATTGCTTTGCTCGTGTTTCTACTTTGTTTATACTTTGTTTACTGCTTGCGTCGCTTATAGGATTGAATACGCCACTCTAACCCGTCCAGTTGGATGAAAGCAGAAAACTTTTTAAAGTTCAATGCAGAAAGGTTCTGAGATGGAAGTTCATGTCGAAGTTGACGAGGAAGAAGGGGCGCTGGCATTCAAGCGGCTCGTCGAATACGTAGTTGCTGATCTTGGCATTAGTAGGGTGGTGGAAGAGGTCAGAGTGTATATGAACGTAGAGAAGCCCTTGTTTTACATCCGAGTGCGGAAGAATCCGAGTGTTGAGAAGATAGAGATGAAAGACATCGTTGAAATGAAGGAGCGTGGTATTGACACCCTTGAGGTCGAGATAAGGAAAGAAGAATACGCCCCTTACTTGTTGCAGATGTTCTGGGAGGCTTTCGGGGAGGAGCGAGTGCGACAGATAAGACACAACCGTCTTGAGCTCATGGGGGTGACTAAGGAGGACGTTCTCGGACTTCCGGTCTCCGACATAAAAGAACGAGAAAAGGACACACTTGTTCAAGACATGATTTTCAGGATAATCCCGATCGGTTTTAGGATAGTCAAGAAGCTTGACGCCGAGAGGAACATAGTTTCGTGCATAGCTTCTGAAAACCCCATAACCGATGAGGACGTTAAAGAAGTGGAAGCGGTAATAGCAAGACCGCCGAAGCGGCTGCGCCTGACTGAGGAGGATTTCATGAAGAAATACGAGAAGCCGAAGAAGCTCTTCGTGCCGTATAGAGAGAGTTACGTCTGACTTATCAGGCTGCGCAGTAGCGCAAGCGTGCGAAGTAAGACCCTGTTTTATGCCAAGAGCAAAGATGTCATGGAGTTGCTCGAACACCCATAGTATCCACTGTCCTAAAAAGCAGAATCATAAGTGTGCAGCGTTTCTGGGGATGTCATCGTCTTAGACTGTGAGAAGTTCAAACAATAATGCTGTGGGCACTCCCATGGAAGCAACCTCCCATATAAATATGATGTGGTTTTGATAGCTTTTAAAAACAAGCAGTAAAAAAAGTAAAAATGAAATGGGATTTTGTTTTTTCTTTTTAAGCCTTGACTATTCTTTCTGCAGCTTTTTGGATGTCTTCCTTCTTCACGGTTTTTCGACCAGCATGTTTTGCAAGGTCAACCGCTTCCTTGGATATCTTCGCCCCTACTTCCTCAAGGCACTTTACAAGCTCGACACTTGCGTCTTCACTCACTCTTTCTGCACCCGCTTTCCTTATTATCCTGGTTATGGGTGCAATCGGTAGTTCGGGCATTTATACCACCCGTAACCAGATAATCACTGGTAATATATAAAATTTTTGGTCGCTCGCCCCCGCCAGTTAGCTAAACCATTTGTCGAGAGTCATCTGCTCCGATTCTTCAAAAACTTTCGTGTCATACCCGAAATATCTCAAGATCCTATGCGCTGCAGGTATCACCTGATGCTTCACGTAGTAATTATAATCTACATGATGCGTCTTGCCCTCTGATAATATTTCATTGCCTCTTGCTTCATCTATCAAATCTGCGGGGAATGCCCGCTCGCTCATTTTCTCGGCGCCTTTAAGTATGATGTAAGGAACTTTGGAGCCCACCTCATACACTATGTTCCTCGCCCTCGCCTTCTCCGCCGCCAATACGTGCGCCTGCTTTGCGTCGTAGCCCGATGCTTTCTTCGTGAGCGTCTTGCGAATGATAAGTTTTTCTAGGGGGACCTCGCCGCTCTTAAGCATATTTATAACCCCCCTAACGTATTTTACCGCCTTTTCAGGGCTTTTGTCCCGCAAAATTGCATTTATGACCTCTGCTTGCACCTCTTTCGCAAGCTCGCACCAGTCACCCCGCCGCACTTCCAAACCTCGAACTACGATTTCGCCATCTGCTGTAAGGGCGGCGTATCTCTTCTTCTTCTCCGTGAAGAAAATTGTCTTGAAGAAATCTTCGACCTCAAGCTCCAGCGGCAGCTTCTCCGAAATTTTGGCTGCGAGCTCCTCCGCCTGCTTTAAAACGTCGCTACCGTCGGACAGCTTCACAAAAATGGAATCAGTGTCGCCGTATATGACCTTAAATCCCATTTCTTCAGCCATTTTTATGGCTTCTTTTATGAAATGGCGTCCCCACGCCGTCGTCGCCTCTGCGCACTCCCGCTTATACCAGCGGGCGGCGCCCCAGCCCGTGTATCCGTAAAAGCTGTTCGTCAGGATTTTGATGCACTGCTGCTGGATGTCAAGGAGGCGATAGGCATCGCTGCCCTTGTCGAGTTTCTTCATCTCCTCTTTTAACTTCGCTCGCCGCTGCACGAGCTCCACAAGTATTTTCTTGAAAAAGCCATCCGGCTGCTTTCTGAAGGCGTGTCCAACCTCAGGCGCAATGTTTACAGCCTCTTCAGGCACGCTTAAACCCTCTTTTGCGTTTCCAACGTAGGTGTCAGGAGAGATGTTGAAGGAAATCATTATTGTTGGATACATAGCGGAGAAGTCAAGGCAGACGACGTTCTCATGCAAACCTTTTTCAGGGCTCAGCACGAAGCCGCCTTCGTAAGTCTCGGCGGCGCCACTCTTCGGCGGCACAAGCTCGCCGATTTTGAAAGCTTCGGCGCTGAGATATGCTTCTACCTGACGCCCTCGCCCCATTCTCGCAACTATGTCCAGTGGGCACCTTGTCATCTTCGAAAACTCATACTGCAACGGCAACAAGCGCTCAGCGATGCCGAGCGTGCTTTCCACGTCCGCTCTCGCATACTCCAAGAGCTTCTTCTTGTCCTGCAACCACGCCTCGTAAATTCCTTTTGCGGAAAGCTCGACACGCTCCTCGCGCTGCATCACGCCGAGGAACTCCGCAACGTTCTCTAACGTCTTGACCTTCACCTCACCAAGGTCCCGTTGGACGACCCTGTAGAGGTCTACGTTCAGCCGCCCCGCGATGTTGACCTCGGGCGTCGGCGTTTTTTCAATACGGGGCGTGCTCCTGTCGGCGCCGACGCTCAGCTCGATGCCGTGGAGCTTTGCTCGCTCCTTTATATATTGCCAGTCGAAGGCGTCGCTGTTGTAGCCCACAATCACATCGGGCGAAAATTCGCGTATGAAATCCAAGAACTCTTGGATTATCCGCTCGTCGTCCTCATCGTCGCCCTTTATGAAGAGCTTGCACCCTCGTTCGCCGTTTGCGGTGAGGTATGCGGTTGAGATTATAATTATCGGGTCCCTGCTCGGCGATGGCATCCCATAGGGGTTCGCCATCTCGCAGTCGAACGCCAGAATATCAAGTTGCGGCGGCTTTCCCTTTTCAATATACTCCACCTCAGCCGCCACGACGGCAGCGTCGGCGCAATCAACTCTCATCGATACGCCTTTTGCCTTAACTCCGCCGAACGGTTTCAGTCCCTTATCTATTAGGTAGCGTATCGCAAACAGCACATCCGCTTCAAGCGCCGTGAAGCCCTTTCTCTCCACTTCCTTCCTTAAAGCCGGAACGTGCCTCGGGTGTTCTGCAAAAATTTTAAAAACCCTCCTTGTTTTGCCCAGAAGCTTTTTTTCCTCTACGGTTACGTCTTTCACTCTAATTTCCGCTTTTTTACTTTGCACCCGCACTCTCAAAAGCTCCCGCTTCAGCTCTTCCTCGCCTTCCATAACGTCTTCTTTAAGTGCGTAAAAATAGGGCTCAAAATTCCTGTCAAAAATGACGAAGTGTTTCCCTTGCTCGTCTTTACACCAGAGTCTTATCACCGCCCGCCCATCCTCAGTTACGTAATCTGCGTCGAGCAAGAAACCCTCTAACTCCATCAGAACTATTACGGCACCGCGGCTTAAATTTGTGACGCGGGAAGCTGCCACCGGAGATTAAAAGTAACCGGACCTGAGAGTGGGACGGGACACGTGCTACACACCCGTTGCCGAGGCTCGTGAGCGGAATGTCGGTAAGGGACTTAAGTGCTACCTCAATTACTCTGCGAAAATATCAAAGTCGAATAGTTGTTTTTCATCCTTGAACAGCACGTCCTTAGCAACCGCCTCGCCGCTTTCCCTCTTCATCTTCGCTCTAATTTCCCTCAAAGCTTCCTTCTTCACCTTTATCCCTAAAAGCTTAGAGTCCTTCTTGAAAACAATCTTAGGCGTCCCCTCGCACCACTTCACTTTCAAATTTCCCCTCCCCACGGTGCAGCCCGTCGAAACTTGTATTCCGTCGATGATACACGACGCCGGCGGCTTGCTATCTGTCTCCACGACGACGCTCAGCTCGTATTTCGCAGCTCCGAGCCTTTCCAACGCAAAAAGCCCCATCTTCAAGCCTAAAACGAGAAAAGGCCCCAAGTGTCCGTGGAATTCCACTGCTCTCTTTACGAGTCTCGAGTCCACTTTCGCACCCCTCAGAAATTACGGGTTAAAAACTCCTTTAAACTTCTGAGAAAGTCAGTTCCTACGTCCGGCGACGCCACGACCCCGACGACTTCCGGCTTTCCGCCTGCTGAGCATCCTTTTGCTCTACAAAGCTGGATGAGCGGCGTCAGGTCGAGGGCAAGGTGCGTCCGCACGTAAATTTGGACGAAGCTGTCCTGCTCTCGCTCCATTTCGAAACCCCTATTCACGACGACGACAATTTTCTCGGGGTTTGCAGCCGCAAGTCGCCTCGTCACCGCCGAGATTATGTGGAGACGGGTGTCCAACTCGCAGATTAAAACGTTACATCCGCTTGCAGTTTTGATCTCCTGCTTTTGCTGCTCATTACATCCTGAAACGCACTTCTCAATCTCCGCCCGCACATTTTCAGCTCTTTCACGCCATTCCTTTACTTTCAGCACGTCTTGAGGCTTCTCAGCCTCCAAAAGTTTAAGGACGGCATCCTCAACGCACTCGTTGCATCCAACTCGGTAATTCGAGTCAACAAGCTCTACAACATGCAAAAATTCCTCAAAGCTCATATTCACGCCGTCTAAAAACCTTTTAACATCTTGATAAGCTTTTGTCTTTTTTATCCCCCCCTCAAGGTCGCCAACTGCCCCCAAGACTTTTAGGAATTCGCAATGCGGCAATGTTACGTAATTGCGGAAATGCTCAGCCAGCAGCCATGACGCCGACGGATACTTCTCTCTGCTTTCCCCCTTAATAATCGGATTCACGTGCGTCACGCTCGCCTCTTGGATTTCTTCTTGGACGTGATGGTCGAAAATCCACAGCTCCTCAGCGCCGACGAACCTCTTTAAACGCAAAACTTCTTCCTTAGGAAAGCATATGTCTGCAAAAATCACTAAATCATAGTCTCCTTGCAGGCGCAAGCTCTTAAGCGAGTAGATGCCAATTTTCGGCGTAACATTCGTTATTTTCGCAGGTGGCTCGCCGAAGACGCCACGTCGCAGCAGAAGATAAAGGAGCGCTGCGGAACTTATGCCGTCGGCATCCCAGTGATGAACTATTAGGCAACGCATTGTCAACGCCGTTTAAAACTTAGTCTAATTTAAAGAAAGCTTTTTAAACACACTGAGTATTCATGGGGGTATGGGGCGGCTAACTAAGTCTCATGTGTTTGTAGCTCTGACGTGCGCATACGCAGCATTCTTATTTTACTTGTCGTCGCTACCATCGCCTCCGCAGCCCTGGGACTGGCAGTTTTTGTATAAGTTTGCTGCCCTGCTTGAAGATTGGGGCGTTAGCTTTCTCGTATATCCTTTTTACATAGCATATAAGCATCCTGATAAGTTCGCACACACCATCCTGTATATGGGCTTTGGCTTGTTACTGTATCTCACATTGAGGGCAAGGAGCAGCGTTCCCCGTGCGGCGGCACTCTCGCTGCTCATCGGCACGTTTTATGGCGCTACTGACGAATTCCATCAGAGTTTCGTACCTTATCGCTCTGCAAACGCCATGGATTTGCTCGCTGACGTCGTAGGTTTGCTGCTGGCACAATTGCTCATTTTTATATACCTCGGCATTAAAAAGATGTGGGGGTGAGCGGATGCTTTCTGCGATTCTGAGTGCCCTACGCATAATTTTTGGGCTTATCTTCCTGCTATTCGTGCCGGGCTACGCACTGACGCTGGCGCTTTTTCCGAGGAAGGAGGAAATAACCCTAATTGAGCGCGTAGGCTTTGCGGGCGTGTTGAGCATCGTCGCCGACATCCTCACAACGCTCTTTATAGATTTAGTTTTAGGCATACCGACAACCGCCATTAACATAGTCATCGCTCTTCTCTGCCTGACGGCGCTGGCGCTGCTCATTTGGAGGTTAGAAATACTTTTTATGAAGCTGCTCGAGCGGCGAAAGCTTTCAAAAGGGTCTTGAACGTCGCAGACGCTTGAGAAAGCTGTCAATAAATTTTTATGCAAAGCCCTCTTAATATGTAAAGGAATGCAGAAGTCGGAGCGAGGAGTGAAATTAAGCGAGTTTATTCCGATGCTTGGTGCTCGCGCCCCTTTGAAAAGCTATCAAGTCAAGAACGTCAAGAGGATAAAAGAGGTTGCCGAGAAGTTTCACAAGGATGTAGGGACTTACGAGTGCGTGAAGCACGTTCTTAAGAGCGGAGTTGTTGCCAAGGACGTTCTGGTTTTGGAAACAGGACACCAGCCGAATTTCATGCCGTATGCGGGTGTTTGGCGTAAAGCTTTCCTGCTCGACTTCCTCGCTAAGAAAATTGCCGAAGGTGGCAGGGCGTGCGTCGCAATTTTCGGCTTCGCAGACTATAACTTATGCACTGCGAAGTGGATATACCAGAATAGAATACCCTCGGCGACGAAGGACGGCTTTGAGACCATAGGATTCAAAATTTCAGGTAAAGACCGCTGGAAGAGGTTTGACTGCATATCAAAGCCTTCAGAGGACGAGTGGGCAAGTGCGCTCGAAAGGATTACTGCAGTTTACAAGAAGTGCTGCGATGATGAAAGCATAAAGAACCTTGAAGCAGTGAAAGAGCTGCTCTGGCGTTGCTACGAATCTGCTAAAAGTTTTTCGGACGTTAATGCATTTTTCCTCTCAAAGGTTTGTAACGAGCTTTGGGGGTTGGAAGTGTTGTTTTTCAGATATTCTGACGTGCAGCGTGCTGGGATTTTCGTAGAGGAGTGGGAGAAAATAATCTCGCAGCTCTCAAAGTTTAATGAGTTGCATGACGAAATCGTGCGTGAAAAGGGGTTGGAAGACATAGGATATTGTGGCAGGAACTCCGTTCCTTTTTGGTATCACTGTAGTTGTGGCGGGAAGGTTCCCCTCTTCATGGACAGCCCCCCTCTCGCTTACGGCGAGTGCCCGGTGTGTGGCGAGATGTATGAGCTGAACCTTGAAAGTTTAAAAGAGCTCTTTGGGAGCATGAGTCCGAATGCAATTACGAGGAATCTTGTATTTTCGGAGGGTCTGGGTGTTGCACTTTTCATTTCAGGTGCGGGCGGCGGCTTGAGATACGGGCTCGTCTCCGACGGGATTTCGAAAGAGTTGGGTTTTAACGTGCCGGTGACACTAATGTGGCGTGGCAGAGATTACTACTTGGGAGCTGCGCACAGGGCTGCGCTAAATGGATTGATGAAAGCCTTCGGGTTGAACCCTGATGACTTTTTAGATGAAGACACGCTCATTTTAAAGGCTGCACGCAAGAGAGAGATGCTTGCGAGTGAGATAAGGAGTTTAGAGGATGAGCTACGTGTTGAAGGCGGCGGCAAGAGTGCCGTTGTGAAGAAACTTAAGAGATGCAGAGGGCAATACATAAGCACGGATACGCAAACTAAGGTTGCCGGCAAGGTTTTCTCGCTCATACCCTCTATTCTTGATGTATTTGTCTCGGTAGGCGTTAAGAGCGTGCCGAAACGCTGGGAGGCGGCGCTCTCCGAGAGCATAGAAGTCTCAGCCGACGAGTTTTACAGCATCGAGAAGGACGTTGTTTATGGAGATGATAGCGTGCCGCTCATTTATAGGAGCGTGCAGCGTCTTTACGAGCGGAACAAGGAAATAGACCCCCTAGGCATCCTTAAGCCCGAGTGAGCAAAACCAATAAATAATTTTAACCAACTTTGCCTGTGTTCGAAAGGATTTTAGTTCTGAGCCCGCATACCGACGATGGCGAGCTGGGATGTGGCGGCAGTCTCGCAAAGTTCATAGAAGGCGGCGGTGAAGTCTTCTACGTTGCGCTTTCGAGCTGTGAGAAGTCTGTTCCTGAGGGGTTCCCAGAAGACATTTTGAAAAAAGAGGTCAAAAAGGCTACGAAAATATTGGGCATAAAGAGGGAGAATCTGCTGCTCTTCGAATACGAAGTCCGGGAGTTCCCAAGACTTAGGCAGGAAATATTGGACACGCTTATTGAAATTAGGGCGGAAATAAAACCAGATGTCGTCTTCACACCGTCGTCATACGACACGCATCAAGACCACAAAGTGACGAGGGACGAGACGCTGAGGGCGTTCAAGAAATGCACGGTCTTGGGTTACGAACAACCATGGAACAATATTACGTTCGACACCACGGCTTTTGTGCGGCTTGAGGAGAGGCACATCGAGAAAAAGATAGAGGCTTTGAGCTGCTATGAATCACAGAAAGGAAGACCTTATTTCAACAGCAGCTTTATAAAGAGCCTCGCAAGGATGAGAGGCGTGCAGATAGATGTCGAATACGCAGAGGCGTTCGAGGTCATAAGATGGATAATTCATTAACCCTCAACGCTTAAATCAGCAACGAACGTCACCACCAGCAAATTTTAAATGCAAACATAAGAACCAATAAGAGATGGCGGAAAAGCGGTTTCGGCTCGATTCTCTGCTGACGCACACGAGGAAGGCGGCGGACGAGCGCCTGCTCGGCGAGGCGGCGAGGGAGAGCTGTATGGTGGCGGCGAGGGTGCTTTGCGACGTCGTGAGGACAACGCTCGGCCCCCGAGGGATGAGCAAGATTCTGGCGGAGGACGCCCGCCCCCTCCTGATCTCGAAGGACGGCTACTCCGTGATCACGGGACTCGTTGCCGAACACCCCGCTGCACGGCTCATCATCGAACTCGCAAAGGCGCACGGCAACGTCCACGGCGACGGCGTGACCTCGACGCTGATTCTCACAGGGGAGTTGCTCGAAAAGGCTGATTCGCTCCTGCATATGGGTTTGCATCCGGTCTTAATTTTCGACGGCTTCAAAAAAGCGATGGAGATAAGTTTGGCGTTCATGAATGCCCTTTCGGTCTCAGAAGACTTTTTCTCGTCTGAGGAGATGCGGTATGCTGTTGCGAGGACATCCCTGAAGGAGTATGCAAATGAGAAGCTTTGTCGGCGCATTGTGGAAGCAGTAGGGCATGTTAAGAGGGAAAATGAGGACATAGATGAGTATATAGCGATAAAAGAAGTGGAAGGGGACAGATTTGAGGACACGGAACTCATTGATGGCTCTGTGTTGTTCAGCCTGCTGCCGCCAGGCGTTCCTAATCGGATTGAGGGTGCGAAAATTGCAATAATCAAAGACCCGCTCACCACAGAGCGTGCGGAACTTGTTACGCACGTGGTGCTGGACCCGATGCAAATGGCGGGCTTTTTGAGGGAAGAAGAAAAACTTTTGAGTCGGATGGTCAGCAGAATCGTAGAAGCAGGCGCCAATGTCATTATTTGCACGAAAACGATAGACAGCAGGGCGTTAGGGCTCCTCGCAAGACATGGCATCATGACGATAAGATTGGACAGGCATGAAGAATTGAACCATATATCGCTGGCAACCGGCGCAAACATCGTGAAGAGCGTCTGGGACCTGAAAAAAGAGGATTTAGGATATGCTAAGCTCGTGGAACATCGAAAAATCGTAGAGGAGGATATAATTTTCTTTGAGGGCTGCAAGGAGGCAAGAGCTTGCACGTTCTTCGTGCGTGGCGGCACGAAGGAGATAGCGGCAGAGCACAGCCGTCTTATATACGCAGCGACGCACGCCGTTGCCAGCGTTTTTGACGAGCCGTTTGTGGTTGCGGGCGGCGGCGCTATCGAGACCGAGCTTTCACTCCGCCTCCGCAAAGAGGCGCAGAAGGAAACGACGAAGAAGCAGCTCCCGATGCTGGCATTCGCAGAGGCGCTTGAAGCGATTCCAAGGACGCTTGCCGAGAACTGTGGGCTTGACGCCCTTGATGCTCTGGCGAAGCTCAAAGCCATGCACCAGGACGACCCACACGTCGGCATCTGCTTCAAGAACGGCGAAGCCCTCTTTGCAAACGCCCTCAAGGAAGGAGTCATCGAGCCGCTGAGCATAAAGCGGCAGATGCTTGTCGGCGCCGTCGAAGCCGTCGAGCTTATCCTGCTGACGGACGGCATCCTCAGGGATAGAGAACGCATGAAAAAGGTAAAAGAAGCGGAGCGACGGAGAAAGTTGGGGCTGGAGGCAGAAGAAGAAATAAAGGAGAAAGAAGTGTTCACAAGAGAGAACCTGACTAAAAAATTCACCTACGACTGAGTTTGTTTCTTCTTAGCCGCAGGCAGCTTTCCGAGGAGGATATTCGCTAAGATGTTTCTTTGGATTTCGGAGGTGCCCTCGACCATCGTGCCCGCTCTTCCGTCCCGGAAGAAGCGCTCGACGTCGTATTCGACGGCGTATCCATGCCCACCGAGGATTTGCATTGCTTCCAAACATACTTCAACGGCAACCTCGCCAGCGACGAGCTTCGCCATCGATGCCCATTTCGTCGGCGCAAACCCCGCATCCAATAGGCTCGCCGCTTTATATACCATGAGGCGCGCGGTCTCGATTTTCACGAGCATGTCCGCAAGCTTGTGCTGGATTGCTTGGAACTCGCAGATTTTCCTGCCGAAGGCTTCTCGCTGCTTTGCGTATTCAAGCGCCCTGTCAAAGGCGCCTTGAGCAATCCCGACGTGGACGGCGGCGGTGTTCGTCCTCGTCTCGTTGAACGTCTCCATAAGATAGTAGAAGCCTCGGTTCTCCTCGCCGACGAGGTTTTCGAGCGGGACTCGAACGTCCTTCAACACGACGTCACAGGAGTCTTGGCAGTGCCTTCCCATCTTCTCGATGGGCGTCGTCTCGAAGCCTTCTGCTGAAGTTTCGACGATGAAGGCGCTGATACCTTTATGCCGAGCGTCAGGCCTAGTCTTCGCAAATACGACGCCCCAGTCCGCAACCTTTGCATTCGTAATGAACATTTTGCTGCCGCTAAGCACGTATTCGTCGCCGTCTTTCTGAGCGACGGTCTTCATGGAGGCGACATCGCTCCCTGCATCAGGCTCGGTCACACCGAGAAAGCTGATGCTCTCGCCCCTCGGAATCGCAGGCAGATACTTCTCCTTCTGCTCCTCAGTCCCGAAGTAGTAAACCATCGGGCAGCCCATCGCCGTTAGCTGAATGGCGTAACCAATCCCACTGTCCGCCCTTGCAAACTCTTCGGCGATGATTGCGTTTTCGACGGCACCGAGTCCGGCGCCGCCATACTCCTCAGGAATCCACACCGCAATATATCCCAGCCTCGCCGCTTTTTTCAGAATTTCAAACGGAAACTCGCCAGATTTGTCAAAATCCCGCCCCCGCGGCTTTATTTCTTTCTCCGCAAACTCATGAACCGCCTCCTTTATCGCTCTCTGCTCTTCATCAAGCTCGAACTTCATCCTACCACCGAGGATACATCTGTTGCCAAACTACATCTGTGGCATTGCTACCCCCGCCGACGCCCAGCCCGCTCCCATTTTAGTCCTGCTTTTTCCAGCCGCAGCAGCGTCGTCTCGTAAGGGTCAGCCACTTCCTCCTCCAGCATCTCCAAGAGACGGGCATCTATATTCTTCAATTTCCTTAGAAGGCTCGTCCGCTCCTCGCCACTCATTATTCTCGGGTCGCTCATCACCGCAACGTGAAAGCTGAGCCCGTGCCTTATCAGATTCCTTATCGCCTCAAATGGTAGCTCGAACGCCGCCTCGACGGCGCCCGTCTTCCTTGAAAACGCCCCAGGCGTCCCTGCCTTCAGCGAAACTCGCACGTGCACCTTCTCGAACCTCGAAAGCTCGGCGACGTAACTCTGGTCGGCGAGGAGGATACCGTTGGTCTCGAGGATGAAAAGCTCGTAAGGCGAGCGCTCCACGAGCTCAAGCAGCTCTAAAAGGTGCCGCCGGCAGAGCGTCGGCTCCGCTCCTGAAATTCTCAGCTTACGGACTTTCCGCCGCCGAGCCACTTCGTCAAGTCTCTTGAAAGCTTCCTCCGGCGAGTAGAATTTACCAAACCTTTCAGGAAACTCCCTGCCCAAGCCAACCCAGCAGAAGACGCAGCGCAGGCAGCAGCCGACGGCGTAGCCCGTCGCAATTCCGCCATAAACGCCGACGACGTAGAAATCTGTGTATTTTCTCTTATTTCCACGACACACTATTTTCTCGGTGCGGCGGGCGAGCCCCACCGGGTCGAACCTCGCAGAGGCGGGCGTCAAGAAGCGAGGATACATTATCTTTTGTTCGCAATCTCGACTTTTCTTACTTGCCTTAGGCGAAAATGGAAAGAGTTATAAAATAGGGATTTTAAGAAGCAATCAAATTTGCGGTGTGTTGATTAGGGCGGCGCCTCAGGCGCTAGCTTAACGGTGATACGGGATGAAAATAGGCGTGTATGTGTGCCATTGTGGGATAAACATTGCGGCGACGGTGGACGTCGAGCGTGTGGTGGAGTTCGCCTCTAAGCTCCCGAACGTTGCGGTCGCCCGTCACTACATGTATATGTGCTCGGACCCCGGGCAGGACCTAATAAAGAAGGACATTGAGGAGCTAGGACTGGACAGGGTAGTGGTGGCGGCGTGCTCACCGCGGATGCACGAGCCGACGTTCCGCGGCGTTCTCGAGGAAAAAGGGCTCAATCCCTACTTCTTCGAAATGGCTAACATCCGCGAACACTGCTCCTGGGTGCATGAGGATAAGGAGGAGGCAACAAAGAAAGCAATGGATTTGGTGAAAAGTGCGGTGGCGAGGGCAGCATTGCTAGAGCCGCTTGAGGAGAAAGAGGCGGACGTGACACCCGCAGCGCTCGTGATAGGCGGCGGCGTCGCCGGGATGTATGCAGCGCTCGACATTGCGGACGCAGGTTTCAAGGTCTATTTAGTGGAGAAGTCGCCGACGATAGGCGGGAAGATGGCGATGCTGGATAAGACATTCCCGACGCTGGACTGCTCTGCGTGCATCCTCACGCCGAGGATGGTGGACGTCGCCCGCCATCCGAACATCGAGCTTTTAACGTATTCCGAAATAGTCTCGGTGGAGGGTGCGGTCGGCAACTTCAAGGTCAAGGTCAAAAAGAAGCCACGATACGTCGACGAGGCGAAGTGCACCGGCTGCGGCGCCTGCGCCGAAGCGTGTCGGGTCCGCAAGGTGCCGAATGAATACGACGCGGGCATCAGCTACCGCTCTGCGATCTATAGACCGTTCCCGTATGCTGTCCCTGCGACGTTCACGATCGACCCCGAACGCTGCTTGATGCTCACACGGGGGAAGTGTGGGAAGGCGCCCGCTTGTGTCGAAGCTTGTGGCCCTGGTGCCATAGATTTCGAGCAGCGTGAGAAGGAGGTGGAGCTCGAGGTCGGCGCCATAATAGTGGCGACCGGCTTCGACCTTTTCGACGCGAAGCTCAAGCCGGAATACGGCTACGGGAAGTATCCGAACGTGATAACCGGGCTGGAGTTCGAACGGCTGTCGTCGGCGAGCGGTCCGACGCTCGGCGAGATTAAAATTAACGGGCGGACGCCGAGGCGTATAGTGTTCCTGCAGTGCGTCGGCTCGCGCGACAAGCAGGTCGGGAACGAATACTGCTCGCGGGTGTGCTGCATGTACACGGCGAAGCACGCCCATCTCATCAAAGAGAAGATCCCGGACGCCGAAATCACCATCTGCTACATGGATGTCCGCGCCTTCGGGAAGGGCTATGAGGAGTTCTACGAGCGGGTGCAGCGTGAGGGCGTCATTTACCGCCGTGGGAACGCCGCTGAGGTTTACAAGAAGAGTCCGGACGAGGACACGCTCATCGTCAGGCTTGAGGACACGCTACTCGGCGAACCCATGGAGATTGAAGCCGATTTGGTGGTACTCGCAACGGCAATCGTGCCAAGCGAGGACGCAGACGAGATTGCGAAGATGTTGAAGCTTTCGAGGTCGCCAGACCGTTTCTTCCTCGAAGCGCACATGAAGCTACGTCCCGTAGATACTGCGGTTGATGGCGTGTTCCTCGCAGGCTGCTGTCAGGGTCCGAAGGACATCCCGGACACTGTGGCGCAGGCGAAGGCGGCGGCGTCCGCAGCGCTCTCGTTGCTCGCCACCGGCAAGGTCAAGACCGAAGCCATAACTTCAACGATAAACGAAGAGCTTTGTTCAGGCTGTCGCACGTGTGAGGCGGTCTGCGCATACGGAGCGCTGAAGTTCGACGAGGAGCGGGGAATCATGACAGTGAACGACGTGCTCTGCAAGGGCTGCGGTGCCTGCGGTGCGACGTGCCCGAGCGGTGCGATTTCCATGAAGCACTTTAAGGACGAGCAAATCTTTGCCCAGATTGAAGCCCTGACTTCTTAATTTTCTCTTTTTTGTTTGCGAGTTCGGGAAGATTGGGTGATTTATCTCTTTAGGATGGCGTCGCTGCTAATCCCTACTTTTCAAAGGAGGGATACAGAAGGGGAGGTGGGAGGGGAAGATTTTAAGTAAAAAGAATATACTAAAAATTAATGGAGGTGACAAAGACCGTCAAGTGTAAGATAATAGGTTTAACGGGACGAAAGAGGGAGCTACTCGATAGAGAGTATGATAACTTTCAGCATTGGCTTGAACGGGTGAGGATAGGGGAGTATATTCAGCATACAAGCAAGATGCAAAGTGGCTATATAAGAAAGCAAAGAAGATGAAAGGCGTTCCAATAAGAAAAGTATTTGATAGATATTCAAAGAAGGGACACGAAAATAGCCAAATACTGGGCGAGGATAAGGGTAAAAGGTGTGAGGGGTGGCGTAAAATCGCACTTGCTCATCAGCCCTTCAATTTTGAGGAGTGGGAGGTTTGCGAGTCTCTACTTGTCAGGAAGGGTGGAGAATTCTACCTTCACGTCACGGTCAAGAAGGATGTCGGGCTGAAGAAAGAATATGCATCCATCATCGCGATAGACCTGGGAGCTCGTTGGGTAGCGTGTCGGTGGCACGGCACCGCAGCACACCCAAATTTATGGAAAGAGGGTTAGAGAGGTCAGGGGGAAGTATTTCTGGCTTAGGAGAAAGCTTGGAAGGGAGAAGAAACTACAGGCAATAAAGAAGATAGGGCACAAGGAGAAGAGAGTTGTGAATGACGAGTTGCACAAGATAGCAAAGGAAATTGTTGAAGAGGCGGAGAAGCACAACGCGATAATTGCAATAGGAAACTTGAACGGAGTTAGGAACAACAAGGGAAGGAAGGTGAACAGGAAGGTTAGCACAATGCCATTCTACCGCTTGAAGGAATACGTCAAGTATAAAGCCCTTGAGAGAGGGATTGCAGTGATAGAAGTTTCAAAGTTAAACACATCGAAACAATGTTCAAGATGTGGTTCAATGAATGCCAAAAGACCTTCTCAGGGAGTTTTCATCTGCAAGGATTGTGGATATCAAATCAATGGTGATGTGAACGGAGCTAAAAATATAATGAAGCGAGCCATGGGCTATATGCTCATGATAGGGGCTGTCGTGACTCAGCCCAACGGGGAGCGGTTCGTTCTGAACCACACTCCCCAACCTCGTCCGGCGGATGCCCTCCAATGGAGGGAGGAGGTCACGGGCTTTTGGTCTCAAATTTCTTCCCAGCGACTATTCCTGTTATTTCTTCGACGGAGCGCCAGCCGCAAAGCCGGATGGCGTCGAGGACGTTCTGCCTACCGAAGAGTTTTACAGCCTCACGGTAGGGCTTTTCGATATCAAAGCCGTGCTCCCGTGCCCTCGCAACGTCCCTCTTTATCAGTGCCTCCTCAACATCCTCTAACTCCCGCTTCGGGATGAAATCGTCAGACCGCAATATCAATTGGACCGTCTCGAGCGCCCCTCTGATGGCTTGTCGCTTCACTTTCAGCGGTTCGAGGACGCCACGCTCCAGCATGTTGGCGACGCCCCCTCCAAGAACGTCGAGCCCGTGGTGTCGCTTGCCGGCAGCGTGCGCCCGCCTCAGCTCCAAAAGCACGGAAATGTGGTCAAAACCACCGTTCCTCGCCAGAATTTCGGGAATTACCTCCAAGCTCTTTGCGAATGCGAGCATGGAGAGTTGGAGTTTTGTGTCTTCAGAGAGCGCCAGCCGCCTGAGTTGTTGCGCTAATTCGACCTCAACGGCGCCGCCGCCGGGAAGCACCGCCCCGTTGTAAGCGTTCACGACCGCCCGCACTGCATCGTTTATTGTCCTGTAAGCCTCATCAACGACTTGCTTCGTCCCACCCCGCACTAAAATCGTTACGACGCGAGCGGCGGCAGCGTCGGGGGAGCCGATAAAGACAAAGTTGACGTCGCCGATTCTTCGCTCCTCCGCCAGCTTTGCCCGTCCCAAGTCGCTTTTGGCCGCCGCCATCGCATCTAAAATTATTTTACCGCCCGTCAGTCTCGAAATCTTCTCCAGAGTTTTCAATTTTATGTTGCGCAGCGCCATCATGCCGTTTTCGGCGAAATAGTGCATTGCGGCGCTGCTGATATCCTTGCGGCAGAGGACGACGTTGGCGCCCAAGTCGTGTAAGCGTCTAACGATGTTTTCGAGGGCGGAGAACGAGTAACGGGAGCGCTCAAGCTTCTCAAGCTCCTCAGGACCACTAAGCTCAACCTCGACGGCAAGCTCGCCGAGAGTCCCGACGGGTGGTCCGATGCTTGTGCCGACGAGCGCGATCTTTGGGTTCTCCACGCTTGAAGGCATATTCGGGAGCACGACCTTAGCCTCGACGAGTACGCCCCTGAGGAGTTGGGTGTCCCTGACGCTCCCACCCTGAACTCTTTCGAGTGTGATGTTTTCGGCGTCCGCCTTGCCGTCTTCAAGCGTTGAAAGCACTGCTTTGACAATAAGCTCGGCAAAGAATTCCTTGTAAGATGCAAGCATTTTATTGTTCAGGGCGGATTTCGCAACGCTCCGCAGCGAGCGTCCGTCCCGCATGACAACTGCCAGCTCCTCCAGAATTCTTATGCTCTCGCTCGCCGCCTTCTTGTAGCCTTCAATTATCGTCGTCGGGTGTATTCCCAGCTCTAACAGCTCGATGGCGTTCTTTAGGAGCTCGCCTGCGAGGATGACCGCAGTCGTGGTGCCGTCGCCAGCTTCCTCGTCCTGCGTCTTTGCAAGCTCTAAAAGGAGCCCTTCGACAGGATGATCGACGTGCGTGTTCTCGAAAATCGTGCGCCCGTCCCTCGTTACAATGATGAAGTTGTCCTCGTCCACGATGATTTTATGGAAGCCCTGCGGTCCAAGCGAGGAAGCTACGAGCGAGGCGTAACGCCACGCAACCTCTATGTTGCTGAGCAGGATGATGCGGTGGATTTCCTTCTCGGACTTGCCGAGCAGCGGGTTCTCGGCCATCCTTAGTCCTTTCGCATCGCGGCTTTTAACATTAACGCCGCTGCGTGTCCGTGAAGGAGGAAGCAACACACGGGAATTGGCAGCAACAAATTCTTAAACCCAAAACGTCAAGAGCAATAGGGGGACGAAATGGGCGCGGAAGAGGAAGTGTTGCTGAAGCGGCTCAAGATAAAGCTTGACCACTGGATAGAACATAACAGGGAGCACGAGGAGAGTTTTATAAAGGAAGCGGAGAACGCTAAGGACGCAGGGCTCGAGGGCGTCGCCATGCTCATCGAAGAAGCTGCGAGGAAGATGAGGGAGGCGACGCATTGCCTCATGGATGCGTTAAACATGTTGAGTTAGGTTAAGATGCCAGTGAGGATAGGGGATGTGGAGCTTTGCAGGAAGCCTTTAGTCGTGGGTGTGCTTACGAATTTGTATTTGTCGGATGCCATAGCTGCGAAGCGAGCGGGCGCCGACATTTTAGAGCTGCGAGTGGACTTCCTCGGGGAGAGGGATGCCGCTCGCATAAGAGAATTCATGAAAAAAGTTAAAGAGGGGGTCGGACTCCCGATAATAGCGACGAACAGGGCTGAAAGGGAGGGCGGCAGGTTCAAAGGGACGGAAGAGGAGAGAATATCACTTTTGAAGGGAGTAATGGGGGCGGCGGACGCCGTGGACGTGGAGCTTTTCACGGCTCTTGAGGACACTGGAATCGTAGAAAAGGCGGCGGAATTAGGAATCACAACGATTATCTCGTTTCACGATTTCATGGGCACGCCAAGCAGGGACGAAATTTTGAGCACGATAAATAAGATGCACGAGCTTGGCGACGTTGCGAAGGTTGCAGTTACGCCAAATAGCCTTGAGGACGCCCTAACGCTCTTAGAAGTGACGTTAAGCCTGAGGGGTGGGAAGCCGGTGGTGGCGATAAGCATGGGCGCCCTCGGCAAGCACACACGCATCATTGCACCGCTCTACGGCTCCGCCCTGACTTACGGGTCTGTGGGCGAGAGCGTCGCCCCCGGACAACTGAGCGTCTGGGAGCTGCGACGGATTTTGGACGTGCTGACATGACCGCATGTGCCGAAGCGTCTGGGCATGCCGAAATGGGGGAAATAACGAGCGAGGAGATGGCAGCGCTTGACGAGAATTGTGAGTTTTTCGGGCTTTCCCGCTTGCAACTGATGGAGAATGCGGGGGCTGCCGTTGCCAGAGAGGTGCGAGCTGTTGTTAACGGCGGCAGGGGCAGAGGTGGTGGCGATAAATCCAAGATAATAGTATTCGCGGGCAGGGGAAATAACGGCGGCGATGGCTTCGTAGCCGCAAGGCATCTCGCACGAGATTTCGACATTAGAGTTTTCCTTCTTGGGCAAGCGTCGGAGATACGGACCGATGAGGCTCGAAAGAACTGGGAGGTTCTGCGGTGGAGTGGCTGCGCTCTGAGGGAGCTGCGGGACTCTTCAGAGCTGCGGCTGCTCAAAGACGAGGTAAGCGGGGCGGCGGCGATAGTAGATGCGATATTCGGGACGGGAATACGTGGCGAAATCCGAGAGCCGGAGGCGACAGCCATAGACCTGATGAACGTGGCGAGGGGAGGAGGAGTCCCCATAATTGCGGTGGACGTGCCTTCGGGCTTGGACCCGGACACGGGCAGCGTCGCCGGAAAATGCGTGCGGGCGAGCGTGACAGTGACGTTCCACAAGCCGAAACCGGGGCTGCGGCAGAGGGCGGAAGTAGCAGCGACGTTCGTCGGCGAGCTGAAGGTTGCGAGCATTGGAATCCCGCCTGAAATCGAAAGGCTTGCAGGTCCTGGTGACCTGAAGCTTTTACGGCGACGGCGTGCCAACAGCCACAAAGGTGACAACGGCAGAGTCTTGATAGTCGGTGGCGGACCGTTTTCGGGAGCGCCGACGCTTGCGGCATTTGCAGCGTTGCATGCCGGTGCGGACTGGGTAACTGTGGCGGCGCCGAAGAGTGTCTCCAAGACGATTGCGTCGTTCTCGCCGAACCTCATCGTTGAAAAGCTTTCCTCCGACATCTTCGTCGAGGACGACGTGCCGGCGGTGCTTGAGCTTGCGATGCGGCATGATGTGACGGTTGTGGGCATGGGGCTCGGCGATGACGGAGCAACGAAAAACGCCCTACGCACGCTTTTCTCTCTTTTAGAGGGGAAAATCGTGGTGGACGCCGACGGCTTCTATGGACTTGAGCTGCCTGCAAAAGCGTCTCAGAAGGTCATAATAACGCCGCATGCCGGCGAGTTCTCGAAAATTCCGAGTGTCGCCGAGAAGCCGCCCGCCGACATTGAAGAAAGAGCGGAGTTTGTGAGGCGATTTTCGAGGAAGAACGGGGTGGTGACGCTGATGAAGGGCGTCGTGGACGTGATTTCCGACGGCGAGCGAGTTAAACTAAACACGACTGGAAACGCTGGCATGACGGTAGGTGGGACCGGAGATGTGCTCGCAGGCGTCGTCGGCGCCTTTTATGCCGTAAGCGAAGCCTTCAGAGCAGCAGTCGCCGCCGCTTTCGTGAACGGAGCCGCCGGCGACTCTGCATTCGATAAGCATGGCTACGGACTGCTCGCCACCGACGTCATCGAGAATATTCCCAAAGTATTGCTCAAGTTCGGGCGTCGCTGAGCTTTTCTCAGGAGACAAAATCCGAAGGCTGTGGTATTTCGAGCTTCAGCCCCTTTCTCTTTCTTATTTTCATGACGATGTCGTGGAACATGGCTTGCGGCAGCGGTTCGAAGCCTGCGAACTCGGTGCTCCAGAGCGCCCGCCCCTCCGTCGCAGACCTTATGTCGCCAGCGAAGCCGAACATTTCTGCGACGGGCGCCTTCGCCTTCACGGTAGTCATATCGCCTTCCATCTGGATGTCGAGGATTTGCCCACGGCGACCTTGCAGTTCTCTCGTGACATTGCCAAGGAGGTTCTGCGGAGCGGTGATGAAGACCTCCATTATCGGCTCCAGCAGTATGGGCCTCGCCATGAGGATGGCGGCGTTTATCGCAGCCCTGACGGCGGGAATGACCTGAGCGGGACCTCTGTGGATGGCGTCTTCGTGGAGCTTGGCGTCCACGAGCTTGACCTTTATACCGAGGCAGCGTTCCCGTGCGAGCGGCCCCTTATCCATCACGTCCTTGAAGCCTTCGATGATGAGTTCCATAGTCTCGTTGAGGTATTGGATGCCCTTCGTTACGTCAATAAGAACATTGCCCTCGTGGATATCCACGATGCCCCGCGCTTCGTCCTTGCTCATGCCCGCTTCTTCGAGGCGGCGGCGCCGCATCTTGTCGTCGAGGTCCATCGAAATCGCACCCTCTTTTATCTTGCTCAGCACCTCTGGCTCCAACGGTTCGACCACGAAATAGAACCTGTTGTGGCGGTTCGGCGACTTGCCCTCGACAGGTCCGGCGGTGCCTTGAACGGTCTCTCGGTAAACGACGATGGGTGGCGACACGATGATAGGCACGTTTTCATCAACGTTGATGCGGTGCGTGATGATTTCGAGGTGTAGCTCGCCCATTCCAGAGATAAGATGCTCGCCGGTTTCTTCGTTGAGTTCAATGCGCACCGTTGGGTCTTCCTTCGCTATTTTTCTCAAAATCTCAATGAGCCTCGGCAAATCTTTCATGCTCTTTGCCTCGACGGCGACGGTCACGACGGGCTCGCTGTAATGTCTTATGCTCTCGAAGGGCATCATCTCGATGGTGGAGAGTGTGTCGCCGACAGCAGCGTCCTTGATGCCGGTGAGCGCAACGATGTTCCCGGCGCAGATTTCGTCCACCTCGACACGATGCTCGCCGATGTAAACACTGACCTGCTGGATTCGTCCTTTACGGTGCTTGCCGACGACGTTGAGTTCCATGCCTTTGCGGAGCATGCCGCTGAAGAGGCGTCCGGTGATGACCTCGCCGGCGTGCGGGTCGACGGTGACACCAGTAACAATCATCGCAACCGCACCGTTTCTATCGCACCGCAGCATGCTCTGCCCAATCTCGCTCTCGACGTCACCCCGCCAGATGACCGGAATTCGTATTTTCTGCGCCTCCAAGGGGTTGGGGAGGTGTCTGACGACCATGTCGAGCACGACCTCATGCGCCGGGCTCAGCTCCGCAAGCTTCGCCATTTCGTTCTGCGTACAGTAGTCATAGACCTCGTTGAAGCCGACGCCGGTCTTTTGCATGCTCGGGACGCTGATTGCCCACTTGTAGAGGGCGGAACCGAAGGCGACGCTGCCGTTGGTGGCGTCGAGCCGCCACTCGTCGTATTTCTCAGGTTTCATGCCCTTAATCATCTTGTTTACGCCGTCAATGACCTTTGCGAGCCGCATCTGCATTTCCTTCTTGTCCACCTTGAGCTCGTTGATGAGGCGGTCGACCTTGTTGACAAAGAGGACAGGCTTGACGTTCTCTCGCAGTGCCTGACGCAGCACGGTTTCAGTCTGTGGCATGATGCCCTCGACGGCATCGACGACGACGACGGCGCCGTCAACCGCCCGCAACGCTCTCGTGACGCCGCCACCGAAGTCCACGTGTCCCGGCGTGTCTATCAAGTTTATCAGGAACTCGTCACCACCGAACCTGTGGACCATGGAGACGTTCGCTGAGAATATCGTGATGCCACGTTGCTGTTCGAGGTAGTAGAAGTCGGTGAAAAGCTGCTCGCCCGCAAGCTCCTTGGAAATTATGCCGGCGCCTGCAAGGAGGTTGTCGGTTAGCGTCGTCTTCCCATGGTCGATATGGGCGATTATCCCGATGTTCCGAATGCGCTCCGGCTTGTCCATCAGATTCTTCAACAGCCCTACTACTTTCTTGCCACGAGTTGCCATTTCTTCGCTGCCTCCTACTCGCTTGTTGGGCGTTCATCTTGAAATCAGTTTCTTCCCTACATGGCGCTCTTGCTTTAATAATATTTCGCCTCGCTGGCAATTTCTCGATTCACCGCCAGCCCTAATTCCCGCGTTTTGATGTCGCACGGGCTTAAAAGAGCACACGAGATGAATGCGGAAGAGCTAACTGTTGCTTTTAATAATCCGGAAAACGTTTCTATTGATGATGCGGCGGGAGGAGATAGAACATTTAAGCTGGTTGGCGAGAATCGAGCTTACGGAAGCTGAGAAGGAAAAGTTTGAAAGCCAGCTCAGCTCCATCTTGGAGTTTTTCTCGATCTTGGACGAGGCTGATGTGGATGATGTCGAGCCCACGCATCACGTCATAGGCATCACGAACGTTTTCAGGGGCGACGAAGTGGAAAGGTCGCTGCCGCAGGAGGAAGCTCTGAGGAATGCCCCGAAGCGTGAAAACGGCTACTTCAAAGGTCCAAGAATTTTGTGAGATGGCAGGAGGCGAAGAAAAGAGGGGGAAAGGCGAAGGGCAGGCGGCGGGTAACGAGCTGAAAAGAGTTTTAGATGCAGCCCTCTCGAGAATAAAGCCGAGTAATGCCGAGAAGGAGCGGCTAAAAAAAATAACGGATTTCCTCGTTAATGAAGTGAATAAAGAGGCAGAAAAGCGAGAGATTCCTGCGAAAGGCATTTTAGTGGGCTCAGTCGCTCGAGACACTTGGCTTTCAGGGCAGAGGGACGTAGACGTGTTCGTGATGCTGCCTGAGGACTTTTCCGACGACGCACTTGAGCGTGTGGGCATGGAGCTTGCGAGGGGCGTCGCCGAGCATGTTGCGGAGCGTTACGAGGAGCGGTATGCGTCGCATCCCTACGTGCATGCGTGGGTGCGTTACGAGAGTGTCTTTCCTGCTGAGGAGTGGGGCGATGGGGGAAGACGAAGCGACGTTTACGAGGTGGACATCGTGCCGTGCTTCTCGGTGAGCAGTGCCGCCGCCATGAGATCGGCAGTAGACAGGACTCCCTTTCACAACGAATACGTGAAGCGCCGCATCTTCGGTCTTGAGGACGAGGTCCGCCTCCTGAAACAGTTCCTCAAAGGTTTAGAGATTTACGGCGCCGAGCATAAAACTCAAGGATTCTCAGGTTACCTTTGTGAGCTTCTTATAATCCGCTACGGCTCGTTCTTGGCGTTGCTGGAGGCTGCTGCCCACTGGAAGTTCCGGACGCTCATAGACATCGAGCAGCACCGCAGCTATGAGATTAAAGGCGACGAACCGCTCATCGTCATAGACCCTGTTGACCCCCACAGGAACGTCGCCGCTGCAGTCTCCGTCAATTCCTTTGCGAAATTTGTGGACGCTGCCCGATCGTTCCTCGAAAACCCAAGCCTGGGGTTTTTCTTCCCGCCAGAGCAGCCGGAGATGAGCAAAAAAGAATTCCTGGAGCTCATTAAAAAGAGGGGGACGGATGTAATTATTGTCGTGTTCGATGTTCCTGACGTTGTTGACGACGTTCTTTTCCCGCAGCTAAGGAAGGCGCTCGCTTCGGTCTCAAAATTGATAGAGAGAAATGGCTTCAGGATTTTCAGGCGGGAAACGTCAGCAGAAGGCGGAAAAGCTTTTTTCCTCTTTGAGATGGAGGTTTCGGAGTTACCTCCCGTGAAGAGGCACTTAGGACCCCCAGTCACCGCCGAGCCGCACGCACAACGGTTCAAGAAGAAACACGCCGGCACGCAGATTTACATAGAGAACGGAAGATACGTGGTTGAGATTCCAAGGAAATACGTTAACGTTGTTGATTTGCTCAGGAGAGAGCTGAGGGCGTGCGCCCTCGGGAAGCACGTTGCGAAAGCCGTTGCTCGTGGCTACGAGGTTATGAGGAACGAGGAGATTGAATTTTTTGAGGGTTTGGGCAAATTCCTTAGCAAATACTTCTCGTCGAGCGTCAAGTGTTGACGAGAGGAAAACGAAAATTAAAAGTATTGGAGGGCGGATTCTCTCTCAGGGGTGATGTTGATGTTGATGGACTATTTTACGATAGACGATTTTGATGTAGGGGAGAAAAGCGTCTTGGTGAGGATTGACATTAACTCTGAGGTTATTGACGGTAGAGTCATGATGAACGAGAGAATAAAGGAGCATTCGAGGACGATAAAAGAGCTTTGCGAGAAAGGGGCAAAAGTAGTGGCAATATCGCACCAAGGAAGGGCTGGTGGGCGGGACTTCATGACACTGGAGCAACACGCCGCCCTACTCAGCAAGTTCACGCCTGTAGATTTTGTTGATGACATCATCGGACCGGCGGCGAGGCTTTCCATAGAGAATCTTGAAGCTGGGAGCGCCCTGCTTCTTGATAATGTGCGGTTGCTCGCCGAGGAGACGCTCGAACGCACGCCGGAGGAGCACGCAAAGTCCATTTTCGTGAGGAAGCTCGCCCCCCTTTTTGATATTTTCATAAACGACGCATTTTCTGTGGTACACCGTCCGCACGTGTCGGTCGTGGGTTTCGCCAAAGTCCTCCCCTCGGGAATCGGTAGGGTGATGGAGGGCGAGCTTCGGGCGCTCGAACGGGCAACATATAAAGTAGAAAGACCATGTGTTTACATTATTGGCGGCGTGAAGTATGAAGACGCCTTTTCCGTAATTGAGCATGCGCTGAACACGGGCAAGGCGGATAAAATTCTCACAACAGGATTCATAGCTAATATATTCCTCGCAGCAAAAGGATATTTCGCGCTGGAGCGGTATGCGGAGGCGGTGAGGCGTGCAGAATACCTTCTTAAGCGATTTCCTGATAAAATCGAAGTTCCTGAGGATGTTGCCGTAGAGATGGATGGGAAGAGGCGGGAGCTTTCCGTGAGCGAGGCTGAGCCGCCAATATATGACATAGGGACGAAAACCATAGAAAAATACTCAAAAATAATCAAAGACGCAAGAACAATAATAATGAAGGGACCTGCTGGCGTTTACGAGCGGGAGGAGTTCAGAGCCGGTACGAAGGCGCTGTTCGAGGAGGTGGCGGCGGCAGAGTTCTCGCTGCTCGGCGGTGGAGACACAACGTCCGCAGTTAACGCCGTTGGGCTGGATAAAAACCAGTTCTCCTATGTGAGCCTCGCAGGTGGTGCTCTTTTAAGATACCTTGCTGGGCGGAGCTTGCCGGGACTTGACGTGCTGGCAAGAACAGGGAAACTTTCGGATGACGGCTTGTGAAACGCTTTTAAAAGGTAGAATTTAATTAAATTTCATGTTTGAAGAGATGGTGCGAGGGTGTAGATGCGCTGAGGTTCTGGCGACGGTCATAGAGCTGGCGGTGCGGCTGGCTCGTGAGGGGAGAGAGGGAAAGAAGGTCGGTGCGCTTTTCGTGGTTGGAGACGAGGAGAATGTCTTAAAAATGTCCAAGCCTCTAATTCTCGACCCGCTGTGGGGACATCCTTTGGAAGCAAAGGACATACGGGACACGGCGGTGCGTGAGACAGTGAAGGAGCTGGCAAAGCTCGACGGCGCCTTCATAATAAGTGACGCGGGTCATGTGCTTTCTGCCGCTCGTTATATACAGGCAAACTGCGAGGGCGTGAACCTACCCTTCGGGCTTGGAAGTAGGCATATGGCAGCTGCTTCTATTTCAAAAGAGACTGATGCCGTCGCCGTTGTTGTCTCGAAGAGCGGAATTGTCAGAGTATTCGATGACGGCGAGCTTATTTGTGAAATAATGCCCAAAACATGGATGGGCACGAAAACTTTGATTTCTGGGGAGTATGAAAAAATTTTAAAGGGGGACATTGTAGTATTTAAGAAGGCAAAGAAGTAGCATGTTTTCTGAGATAATAACCGTGGGAGACGAGATTTTAAGGGGGGATATACTTAACAGCAATGCGAGGTGGCTGGCTAAGCGGCTCACAGCCTTAGGCGTCGTGGTGCGGCGCATAACCTCCGTGGGCGACGACGTTGAGGAGATAAAAAGCGTGCTATGCGAGGCGATACGGCGGAGTAACACCTATATTTTTGTTACGGGGGGCTTAGGACCAACGAGGGATGATATGACGATGGCGGCGGTGGCGGAGGCACTCGGCAGGAATCTTGTGCTGAGCAGGGAGGGGTTACGGTGGGTGAAAGAGAAATACCAAAGGGCGAAAGAGCGCGGGCTCATCGAGGATGAGAGCATGACGCCATCAAGGCTGAAGATGGCGATGATTCCCGAGGGTGCGACGCCGCTCTACAACCCACTGGGCGCGGCGACGAGCGTGAAGCTTGAAGTCAGCGGCACGAAGATATTCGTGCTTCCGGGCGTTCCTGCAGAGATGATTGCGATATTTGAGAGCATAGAGTCGGAAATAAAGGGCGTCAAGCCGTGCCATAAGTGTTTAAAAGTGCATACACGGGATGAGTCTAGCATTGCGAGCCTCTTGGACGAGGTTCACGAGAAATACGGCGTGAGGGTAGCATCATATCCGAAGATAAAGGCAGGTGAGGATTTTTGGGTGGAACTGCGGTTGAGCTCTGACGATGATGCTGTGGTAGAACGTTCCTTTGCATTTTTAAAGCAGCAGCTCGAAATACGGGGGATAAAAGTGGATGAGTTGGTGGAAAACGGGGACGACGAGTGGAAAGCAGAAGTAGAAAAGCTGAAGGAGATGAGCGGGGGACGCCGCCGTTCATAGCTCGGGCTTCATGAAAAGCTCGTTCACCCTTAGATGTTCGAACCTGAAGGATTTTTTGTTTAGTAGTCTTTTGCCTGCATTTTCCATGTCGGCACTCACTTCTATGTGGGAGAAATGCGTCTTTTTTCGCACACCGCTCACTGCTGGCGTTAAGAGCTTGCCGTTGTGGATGACGAGCACACCGCTTTTGATTAGCATCTCGCAATTGCTTAACTTTTTCTCAAGGAGCGCCGGCGGCGTGTCCTCAGTAATATCGTAAAGCACAACGTCGGCGTCAGCGCCAACACCCAAATGCCCTTTCGCATCTAAGCGCAAAGCAGCGGCAGGCTCGCTCCTCGTAATCGCTGCCAGCTCGTAAAGCGTGTATTCTTCGGAGGGCAGCTCCACGCCCCGCTCTTTCAGCTCTTTTCTGTTTTCCCTGCTGAGCAGGATTGCGAAGATTTTGGGGTAGTCGTGGAAGAGCGAGCCGTTAGGGCTATCTGTCGAGAAGCACACGCCTTCTAAACGGTTTAAGGCTCGAAGCGCAAGCGTCAGCGACATTTCCGTCCTCTGTAATGCCTCGCTCGCATTCTTACGGTCTGCCTCGCTTTTACTGATGATTAAAGGCTCGGAAAAGTTCATGGCGATGCTTAAAAATCTCCCTCTCGGCGTGATTTCTCTACGTGTGGCGAGTCTGAAGTTCTGCTCTGCGGTTCTAAAATGCTCGTCAAGAAAGATTCCCAAGTCAAGGGGTGTTTGCAGCTCAAGCAGCTTAAAGGCGGCTTCTTGGTTTTCTTCGTTAATTGCGGTGCCGAGATGCGAGATGTGGAACGTGCTCAGCACGGAAACATCTTCTTTAAGGAGCGGTGGCGTGGCATGTAGGTGAATTTTTGGAACGCTGTCGTCGCCACTAAGTCTTGAGAAAAACTTCAGGACGGTGTCGGTGCTGAGGCGCATTCTCATGCCTTCAATGCCCAATCGTCGCATGATTCGCAGGGGCAGGCTTACGAAAGGCTCATAAATCTTTGCGGTGATGGCTTTCGTGGCGTCTAAGATGAAGAGGATGGCGTTCTTGGCCTCCTTCTCATCACTTTCTCTGACAATTTTCAGGAAGTCCAGCATGTCTAAAACGGCGAGCGTCGAGGCGTCGAGCAAGGGTATGCTGCTGAGTTCGTGGTGCGTGTATGCTGCGGTTATAACGCTGGCGAGCGGCTCGTTCACGTGCGTGAAGCCAAGCCTTGCGTAAGTTTCTGCGATTTGCGGGAGGGTAGGGAATCCAAGCGAGAACCTTGCGAGGGTGAGTCCGTAGGTGGCGACGTGGCTGTGCACGTCGATGCCGCCCGCCATCGCAGCCTTGCCTTTTGCATCGATGATTTTTTCGGGATGTGTCTCCTCGACGATCACGCCATCTTCAATGAAAATGTCTGCGAGCTCGCCGTTTATCCCATTTATTGGGTCATAAACTCGTGCGTTCTTTACATGTAACCTCATCACAACCCCCACGGCAACTTTAAATTAAGTGATTCCTTCTTATTATTGATGTCATACGAGCGTGTGCGGAAGTTCTTGAAAATCCTTGAAGAAACATACAAAGCCTCGCCGTCAGAGATTATAGATAAGAACCTCTACAAGTATGGGGGGAGGCGGCAGTCGAAGAGGAAGTCGGAGTTCATCGAGGCGGCGCAGCGTATTGCGGCGGAGCGCGGCATCCCGTCATACAATCCCGACCGCATTTGCGACGAGCTCGGGCTCGG
>NZ_JBMXYC010000063.1:0-18927 GCF_053996935.1 Candidatus Alkanophaga liquidiphilum | reverse complement strand
CCGTGTGTTCCTCGAAAGCACCTTCCACTCCCCCATCCCGCGGTTCTGGCGCCGCTGCCTGAAGACCAAACGTGTGATGTCGAGCGTGTGCTCGCCCTCGGAGTCGTCGCTCAAAAACGTCGACAGCGGCATCGGATTCGGATACTGCCCGAGCGTCCAGTATATGGCGGTGCCACCGTTCAACCAGTCGAACATAAAGCTTTGAGTCCTATTTTTCCTTCCTCCTATCCGGTGGGCGAGGTAACTTTTCTCCCTTGGATGCTTGTTGAGCCACTCGACGTGTCCTAATAACACCTCCTCATCACATTGAAGTAAAATACGAACATCCTGCAGAACCTATTCCAGCATTCTAAAGCTCTTCTCCTCCTTAAACTTCCAAATTTTTTCTCTCTCTTCCTGAAATTAACAGCGAGCTGAAGAATATTTTAGCTCTCTGCTTGAAGGAGCTAAAGACGGATTCAACCAAACTCCTCTCTCCAAAAGTTTCATGTCTGAATCTGACGCCTAAACGCTGCAAGGCATCTCTATACAATGGTCCCCCTCTGTCCAAAATCAGCTCTTCAACCTCGCATATCTTCAAAACTTAAGGAATAGGCAGTTAGAGCGTTTCTTGCAGGATAAACTTTCAAATGGACAATCTTGTTCCTCTCAACGTCCGAAGCTGCAAAAGCATTTTCTGCCATTATACTTCAGAATTGTTTCATCAACATCACCGATGTCCAAAATGCGATTTCCGCTGTCTGCTTTAATGGCGGAGAACCCCTTTCTGCTCTCGCTTTGCATAAGAAAGTTTATCATAATGTCAAGGGCAGGCTCAACGCCCAGATGACTTGCACCGCCATCAGGCTCACGGCAGGGGCTTATGTCGCTGCGAAACATAATACTCATAAGATAACTAAACCCTTCAGGTTTAAAAAACCTCATGCGCTCTTCCTCGTCGGGAAGCGGGGGAGGGATGCTGACTTCCGAAAGGATGGTAAACTCAGCATCTGAACAGTTGGAGGAAGAAAGAAGCTTGGTTATACAATTCCTGACTATTTCAAGCAGTATTTTGAGAAGGCTGTCCGTGTTGATAGCATCAATGTTAAGGTCAAGAGGGGCAAGCTCATCGGCTATGTCAGCCTTAAGATTGAAGCTGAGGAAGCTAAGCCCATTCATCCGGTTGCGTTGATCTGAATGAAACGAATGCCGTTGTAGCCGTCAATCCTGATAATGATGTTTTGTTTATTACTGGTTTGAGTAGAAGAATCCAGAATAAGCGTGCCTCTAAGACAATAAAACGCCTTCAGAGGAGGCTTGCCCAGCACAAGGCAGCGGGTAAGAACACACGTTCTGTTGTCAGAACCCTCAAACGGCTGCAGGGCAAGCGTGCAAGGAGAACAAGGGATTTCTGCCACACAGCGACTAAAAGATTGGTTGAATGGGTACCGGAGAACTCCGTGATTGTCTTTGAAAGACTTAATTTCAAGCAAGGGAAACAAGGGAGCAAGGCTTGGAATCGTAGATTTCATCCATGGCAAGGGGGATGATTGTTAGATTCGTGAGTTACAAAGTGCAAGGGAAGGGCGGCGGCGACTTCGTTGACGCAAAGGGAACATCGGTAACATGCAGCCGGTGCGGTCTCCGAGGCGGCATCCGCAAACGCCACTCCTTCTATTGCCCGAGCTGCGGTTTCAGCCTGCATGCGGACACCAACGCCGCCTTCAACATTCGCAACCGCTATACCGTCCTCCGGGACGGTGGGGAGCTGTCAACCTCCCCCGAAGCCTCTCCGGGAGGCAAGCCCTCCTACTTGTAGGTGGGTAATTGACATGGCTTTTATCCGTCACCGTTTTAATTTAGAGGGATGGATGGGGGACTGCTGACATTAACCATATTTTGCGTCGGCTACGTCGCACAGCTCACCTATGGGACGCTGGGTATAGGCTTCGGTGTCTTCTCTGCGTCGCTCTTGATATTCTTAGGATTTTATCCAGCGACAGTCTCTGCGAGCGTGCACGTCGCTAAGGTTTTTGTTAGTCTCATCTCCGGCGGCTCGCACCTCCGCCTCGGAAACGTCCAGCGTGAGCTTGCAACGCCGCTCTCGATATTTGGCATGTTCGGCGGCATTTGCGGGGCGTGCTTGCTCTCTTACATTTCAGGGGCGCTCGTTCGACCTGCCGTCGCCGCTCTCCTCCTCCTCATCGGCGTGCGAATAATATTAAGGTTCGCACGCACGCCCCGCCGGACGAACAACAGCCCAGCGTCTCGCTACGGACTATCGTTCCGTCGAGCGTCGCTACTGGGTTTTGTTGCCGCCTTCGTGGACGGGGTCGGCGGTGGCGGCTGGGGTCCGATAGCGACGGCGAGTATGATGCTTTCCGACGTCGAACCTCGGAAAGCCGTCGGCTCCGTGAACCTTGCCGGCTTTTTTGTCTCAGTCGTGATATCTCTTACGTTCCTTCTGACCTTAGGCGCTCAAGGCTTCCCGTGGCAGGTCATCGTCGCCCTTCTTGCAGGCGGCGCCCTTGCAGCGCCGCTCGCCGCGCTCCTCTGCAAAAAGCTTCCTCACCGAACTTTAGGGACGCTGGTGGGCGTGGCGCTCGTCGGAGTTAATATGAAAACAATTCTTCCTTACTTGCTTTAGTCATTCCACTTTCAATATCTTCCCAGAATAGCCGTATTTCTCAAGAAGTTGCCTTGCAATACTGATGCAGCTTGCAGCGTTGTGATGAGTTTCGATATACATCCCATTTGATAATCTCCTCGGCGCCCTGAAAGGGTCACCATATCTATGTTTTGGTTCTATGTTTATTAGATATCGTCTATATGCACGACCAATGTTAAAGGGGCAGTCGTTTCTTTTCAACTTCCCTCTTCTAATAAGCCATTCTGCAGTATTTATCAAAACTTCTTTTGCAGTTTTGATTTCGAAGTTCTCACTGCCAATTTTCATCCTCCTCGGGCGCCCAATTTCTGGCATTATAAGCTCTGAAGATGTCGGCTCTGGAAGCGGCTCTTTCTCGATGAGCTCACTGATTTTTTCCTTTAAAAAATCTTCAATCTCTGTGCGCTCAAATTCATAATCAGGGTAGCCCTCTCTTATTAACCCTTCAAAGACGGGGATTAACCCTCTAATTAACTCTGAAGGTTCATTCACCAGTGACTGCCAAATTTCGTCCAATATTTGAAGCTTCTTTATGAGATTTTCTATGTCCTCGATACTCTCCTTAGAAATAGTCTTTAGTCTCCTTATGTTCGCCGATAGTTCATCACTCTCAATGTCTGTTTTCCAAACTATTCGCTCTGTAATTGTGGTGCCTTCTTGGAATGCTCTGAAAAGAATCCAGACAACTCCGTTCGTCAGGACGCCGTATTTCATTCCTTCGCTGAAGCAGTATTTCGCTAATTGGCGAATAGCTTCCCTCTGCTCCACATCCACAGACAGTTTCTTCGCCTCGATGAACAGACCTTTTTCTCATTTTTCATAAGGGTGTAGTCAGGGATGCCCTCATCGGTAGAGACGTTCGGCAGCACTTCCTCCGGGCTCTCTGGGTCCCAGCCCAAGCCCCGTAGTATTGGATTTATAATTTGGTCCCGCACTGCCATCTCGTTTTGTTCGTAAAAGCGGCGGTAATTTCTCATTCGCTCAACAGCCATTTTTAACGTGGCTTCAAGCATCTCTGCCTTCACGCCTACAGCCGTCAAATTTTACTCATTCCGGAAAAAGCTTCCTCGCCTTGCGCACGAGGGCGTTCGAGACGAGTCTCGTGATGTCGTAGGCGTCGTCGACGGGCATGCCCGCCTCTAAGGCTTTTTTGTCGAAAAGGACTTTGATGCCGTCACTGACGAGTGCGAAATAAATATGGAAATATGGGAGCGGCTTCATCACTATGCTCCATTCTGCGTTTCCCAAAGCTACGAGCTCCCCTTCGAGAGCCTCGGCGAGCTTCTCAGCCTGCTCTTTGGAGAGGCGGCAGAGCTCCTTCGTCCGCTCCCGCATCTCGTTCTCGAACTTCTCAGCAACGAACTGCCCGCCCTCGATTGCGTTTATTGTTATCAGAGCGCTCTCGTTTACCCGTCTCATTTTAGCCTCGCATACTTATCGCATTCCCTCAGCACGCTACTTGCGGGCGCCGAACTCCTTAGTGGCTTCGACCATCGCTTTTACGTTTTCCAGCGGCGTCGTGAGGAAGAGGTCCGAGCCCGGACTCACAAGTTCGATGCCCCTTTCTATCAAATTCTTCACGTAGCTTTTCACCTGCTCAGGCGTGCCCTTCGCAAGCATGCCAATCGTCGGGATGTCGCCAGCGAGCGCCATGAAATGCTGCGGACGCACCTCCTCCAAATCTTTTTTCGCCTTGACGATGTCGGTCTTCTCGTCCACGGTTATTATCTTCGCGCCGAGCTCTGCGCAGTCCTTTATTATCGGACCGGCGGTCCCGGACATCGTCATGGCGTTCGCTCCCGACTTGTCGAAGATTTCCTTGAGCCTCGGCTTTACAATGTCTCGGAACTGTGCCGGTGCAAGGTTGTCGCAACCCGCGCCGTCTTCCGCTATGGAAACGATGTCGGCACCGGCTTCGAAGAGAAGCTTCGCTTCCTCGATGGTCATCCGCTTGTAAACGTCGTAAAACTCTTTCACGACATCTGGTTTCGTCACCACCAGCATCAGGAATTGCACGGTGTCCATGATGTAGCCTGCGAGTATCGTGAACGGTCCGCCAACCCGTGCGCACACAGGAATCTCGCCATAATACTCGTCGTGCAGCCTTTTCACTGCCTCTAATATCATAGGCATCCTGCCGGCGCTCGCCACGTCCTCAGGAATTACTGCCTCTAAATCTGCGGGCGTATCCAGCTTCCGCCCGCTCATCGTTACGCCTTTAACTTTTATCGTTGGCCAGATATACTTGCCACGAGCAGCTTGTTTCTCCCTGAAGTCCGGCATCAAGCCGAGCATCTCAGCCTCTACCACCGCATCAAAGCCCACTGTTGCACTCTCTAAGCCTGTGAGCTCGTGCACGGTCTTTATGACTTTCACCATGCCCTCCGTGGTCTTAAGGGCATCTATCCATTTCACTCCTGCCTTTTCTAACGCCTCAACCGTGAAAATTCCCGTATATGGGGAGCAAGGCACCCTATCAAGCTCGTCGAGCTTCCCTTTCAGAACCAATTGCATCCGCTCATACGGGTTCATTCTAACCCCCCACGAAAATACGCCCCCTCCTTACTTATACCTTTTGTTTTCGACTTTCAAGTTTTGTTGCAGCGACCAAAACGCATAAAAACCAAAATGCTACATGCGTGAACGTGGAGCTACAAGCAGTCATCCTTGCTGCGGGCGAAGGGACGAGGATGCGTCCGCTCACGCACACGAGGCCGAAAGTCATGTTGCCAATTGCAAACAAGCCTATCCTTGAACATTTGCTCCTCGAACTCAGAAAAGCTGGAATAGACGATGTCGTTCTTGTCGTTGGTTATCATGATGAAAAAGTGCGTGCTTATTTCGGCGACGGCGAGCGGCTCGGCATCCGGATAAGCTACGTGACGCAACGTCGGCAGCTTGGCACGGCGCATGCTCTGAAGGCGGCGGCGCACGTCCTCGGAGACCGTTTCTTAATGCTCAACGGCGACGTCATTCTAAAGAGCGAGGACATTCAGAAGTTTGTGTCCATGGCGCACGAGGGTGCACTTGCGCTGGGAGTCAAGGAGGTTGAGCGCCCTGAGGATTACGGCATTGTGCTCGTCGAGGACGGGCATGTCGTGGAGATTTTCGAGAAGGCTGAGCGCCCGCCGACAAACCTCGCAAACGTCGGCATTTACTCGTTCACGAGCGAGACGCTTGAGGCAGTTGAGAGGACTGAGCTCTCGCCGAGGGGCGAGTTTGAAATAACAGACACCCTACGGCTTTTAATTAGGGAAGGGGCGAGCGTGCTGGCAGTTGCTGTTGACTACTGGCTGGACGTCAGTTACCCTTGGGACTTACTTAACGCTAATGAAGAGATCTTAAAAGGCATGAGGGGCGAGGTGCTCGGTGAGGTGGAAGATAACGTCACGCTGAGGGGTGAAGTGTTCATAGGTGAAGGCACTATCGTGCGCAACGGCTCTTACATAGTTGGACCGGTGGTGATAGGCAAGAACTGCGAGATAGGACCGAACTGCTACATCCGCCCGCATACGGCGATAGGCGACTGCTGCCACGTCGGCAGCTCTGTAGAAATAAAGAATTCGATAATCATGAGGAGTTCAAAAGTGCCGCATCACAACTACGTCGGCGATTCAGTAATCGGCGAGGACTGCAACCTCGGAGCCGGCACGAAAGTCGCAAACCTCCGCCTTAACAACGCCCACATCAAGATACATGTGAAGGGTAAGCCAATAGATACGGGGCGTCGGAAGTTCGGCGCAATCATCGGGGACAACGTCAAAACCGGCATAAACGTATCTATAAATGTTGGGACGCTCATTGGAAATAACGTGAGAATCGGTCCGGGGACGACCGTCGGCGGGATTATAGAGCCGAACTCCGTAATCTTTTAGCTGAGGAAATGATAAAACAAGCAATAATCCTTGCGGCGGGGGAGGGGCAGAGGTTGCGCCCTTTCACAGCGGCGAAGCCGAAGGTTATGCTCCCTGTTGCGAACAAGCCGATATTAGAATACGTAGTGCGGGCGCTGGCGGAGAATAACATCAGAGACGTCATTCTCATCATCGGCTACCGCAAGGATAAGGTCATGAACCATTTTGGCAACGGGCGAGACTTCGGCGTTCGCATAAGATACGTGGAGCAGCGTCAGCAACTCGGCACGGCGCACGCTTTGAAGCAGGCTGAAAGCCTCGCCGCTGAGGAGTTTCTCGTGATTTCAGGCGACAACATCGTAGATGAGTCCACGGTCGCAGCGGCGTTAGCCGCAGAAAAAAATTCCCTACTTTACAAGCAGCACCCCGAAGCCTCTAAATATGGAGTTATCGAAATAGAGAGCTTAGAAGCGCCAGAGGGTGGCGCAAGAGTTAGGAAGATAATTGAAAAGCCTAAAGACGGCGCTGAGAGCGCCCTTGTGAACATTGGCATCTACGTCTTCGACAGAAGTATTTTCGACGAGATTGGCGAGAAAACCGACATAACGGACGTTCTTAATGAATTTGTCGAGCGTGGCGGCACGCTGCGGGCTCACGAAGCCAAGGGGGCGTGGCTCGACGTAGTTTATCCTTGGGACATTCTGAGCGTGAATGACGTGGCGCTGCGGCTAAGCGTCACCGGGCGGACGCTGGCGGGGCGGATAGAAAGAAACATCATGATAAGAGGGGACGTGGAAATAGGCGAGGGCAGCGTCATAAGAGCTAACTCCTACATCGTCGGGCCGGTAATAATCGGCAAGAACTGCGAGATAGGACCGAACGTCTGCATATTCCCGGCAACGAGCATCGGGAACAATGTGAGCATCGAAGCGTTCACGCTCGTGCGGAACAGCGTCATAATGGATGATGTGAGCATCGGGGCAGGCTGCTCGATAAAGAACTCCATAATAGACCGGGGCTGCAGCATCGGCGACCGTTTTTCAACGCAGAGCGGGCGGGGAGACGTGAAAATAAATGGCGAGCACCATTCCGTGGAGGCGGGGGCGATGCTTGGCGAGCGCTGCGTCATCGGCGACAATGTCGTAACGAAGCCTTGCACCATTCTCGGAAATAACGTGAGAGTCGGCGACGTGAAGGTGGCAGGAGGCATCATCCCCGATAACAGCCTCGTGTGGTGAGATGTGCGGGATTGTGGGCTATATAGGCAAGAGGAGTGCGCAGCCCATAATACTCGGGGCGTTGAAACGCCTTGAGTATCGTGGTTACGACTCTTGTGGTTTCGCAGTGCTGAGTAATGGCAAAATAGAAGTTTTCAAGGAGCGTGGCAGCATAGATGAGCTCGAAAAGGCTTTAAGCGGCGTGAACGTCGGCGGAACCGTAGGCGTCGGGCACACGAGATGGGCAACGCACGGTGAGCCTTCGAGGCGGAACGCTCACCCGCATACCGACTGCAAGGGCGACATCGCCGTCGTCCACAACGGCATCATCGAGAACTTCCAGCACCTCAGAGAGACGCTTGCGGCGGAGGGGCATGTTTTCCGCTCGGACACGGACACCGAGGTCGTTGCGCATTTGGTGGAGAGGTATTACAATGGCAATTTAGAGGAGGCTGTGAGAAGGGCTTTACATGAGGTAAAAGGCTCTTACGCGCTTGCGATTTTACATAAGGCGGATGAGAAGATAGTAGCCGCACGTAGCAGGAGTCCCTTGGTGCTGGGCGTGGGCGACAGCGAGTTTTTCGTGGCGTCGGACGTGCCTGCGCTGCTTGAGCACACGAATCGTGTGGTTCACTTGGAGGACGGCGACTTGGTAATCATCACGAGAGGGGGCTTCCGGATAGAAAACGGCGGCAACGTCGTTCCAAGGAAAATGGAGACGGTGCTTTGGAGCATTGAGGATGCTGAGAGAGGGGGTTATGAGCATTTCATGCTGAAAGAGATACACGAGACGCCGAGGGTTATAGAGAACACGCTGGCGACGCACTTGCGTGACGGCGTCCTTGGTGGCGTAGATTTAGATTTGGACGTGCCCCAATCCTCTGAAATCTTGATGGTGGCATGCGGCACGTCGTTCCACGCAGCGCTCGTCGGCAAATATGTCATCGAAGAGCTTGCGAGCGTTCCCGTTAGGGTGGAGCTGGCGTCGGAATTCAACTATGCAACGACGCCCTTAAGCAGAGAGACGCTCGTCGTCGGGATAACGCAGTCCGGGGAGACCGCAGACACGCTTTCTGCGCTGAAAAGAGCGAAAGCGGCGGGTTGCGCAACGCTCGCCATCACGAACGTCCTCGGCAGTAGCGTCACGAGACTCGCAGATAGGATTATTTACACGAGAGCCGGACCCGAAATTTGCGTCGCTGCCACAAAGACGTTCACTGCGCAATTAATAACCCTTTACCTGCTTGCGTTGCACTTTTCGAGCATTGAGCTTGCGGAGAGGCAGAAAATGCTTAAGGAGCTGCGACGGCTCCCGACGGCAGTGCAGAGGGTTTTGGATGCTGAAGACGAGATAAAAGAAGTTTCAGGGCGTATCACAAGTTACGAAAACGTGTTTTTTATAGGTCGTGGCATAAGCTTTCCCGTGGCTTTGGAGGGTGCGCTCAAGCTCAAAGAGATTTCCTATATTCACGCGGAGGGCTACGCTGCCGGCGAGTTGAAGCACGGTCCTTTTGCGTTATTGACTGAGGAGACGCCGGTCGTTGCAGTCGTGGCGCCGGACCGCACCTATGATATTATGCTCAACAACATAAAAGAAGTGAAGGCGCGTAAGCCGCCTGTAATTGCCGTTGCCGACGAGCATGACGAGGAAATAGAGAAATACGTAGATTTTGTGATAAGAACGTCGCATGTCGAGCCAATATTCTCGGCGATCACGAACTCGGTGGCGTTGCAGCTTCTTGCGTATTATGCAGCGAGGGAGAGAGGCTGCGAGATAGATAAGCCGAGAAACCTCGCTAAGAGCGTTACTGTTGAGTGATTTAGGTCATAGTTAAGCACCTTCGCAGCCAAGGATGTCAGTAGTCAGTTTATTTCCCAGGGCGGCGGACTAAATATAATGGACGAGGATTACGTGGCGAGATGTGCGGCGCTCGCTTTGCTTTTGGAAGTGTCGGCGTCGCCGAAGCCCGGCAACGTGGACCGCCACCACGACTTCGCAGACACGAAATACGAGCATTTTTTAGCGTCGGCGGTCGCCGCTTACCCTGTTTTCAGGACGGCAGCCGCAGATGGCGTCCGCTGGGCACAAGAGCGCCGAAAATGTCGAGTTGGCAAACTCATAAGGGCGGCAGTCGAGGAGAGCATGCGCTGGCAGAGCGGTGGGAACACGCACTTCGGCTCGTTCATGCTCTTAATCCCGCTGGCAGCAGCAGCGGGCGCAAGCTCTGACGCTAGCTCCTTAAAAGCGAGAAGCGAGGAGATAATGCAGCGAACGACTGTCGAGGACGCCATCGAGCTTTATAAAGCGTTCCCGAGGGCAAGGGTCAAGGTTCGTAGCGTCGGGTGGTTGGATGTGCTCGACCCGCGCTCCCAAGACGAGATAAGAAGGAGAGAGCTGACGCTTTACGACGTTCTGAAGATTTCAGCGGGTTACGACGCAATTTCGAGGGAGCTGACAGGCGGTTTCAAGCTAACGTTCAAGTATGCTGAAATCATAAAAGAGAAAACTATGCAGGCGGGCTTGAACGCCGCGATCGTGCGTGCGTATTTGGAGATGCTTTCCGCCGAGCCTGATACGTTCGTCGCGATGAAGTTTGGGGAAGCAGCTGCAACAGGAGTCTCAAAGCGGGCGAGACTACTCTTAGCTGCGGGATGTAGCGACGAAGAGCTGCAACGGTTCGACGAGGAGCTTCTTCGAGCGAGGATAAACCCGGGCGCAACTGCCGACATCACAGCAGCGGCAATTTTTGTTGCGCTGCTCAGCGGGCTGCGGGTTTGAGCTTTAAGCGTGCAGTGGCTCCCCGCTGCGGACGCAAACTTTTTATATTCTACACTTAAACCAGTAGAGCGGGGGTGTGCCCGAGGGCGGCGGCATCATGGTTACTTTTGCGGAAATATTTAAGATTTTCAAGGAAGAGGAAGAATATCTCAGCGTATGGGCGATATGGACAGCATACACGATTTTCTTGGGCATCGCTGTGAGTCTTTGCGTGATTGTATTTTATATGACGCTCGTCGCATTTTCAGCATTGATTTTGGGCGGCGTCGCCTGCTATCAGCCGCCGATGCCGGAGCATGAGCCGCACATCTTTCATCTCCCTGAAATATTGCACGTGGACCCGTTAAGTTTTCCGGGAATCTTATTGCTTGCGTTGATACCGGCGTTAGGCGGGCTAATATGCGGCGTTGTGAAGTTCGGGTGGCTGCGGAGCGAGGATGCCGAGGTTCACGAGACCGATGCGTTTATAGAGGGGTTTCATGATAAAAAGGGAGTGCTCAGTGGGAGTAGTGGTCTCGTAAGAGCGATTTCCTCGGTGTTCACCATCGGGACGGGCGGCAGCGCCGGGCGTGAGGGCCCGAGTGCGTTCATTGGGGCGACAGTCGGCTCGCTCGTCGGCAGAGCCTTAGGGCTCAACGAGAAGTCACGGCGGCGGCTCGTGGCGTGCGGCGCCTCCGCAGGAATCGCAGCGGTCTTTAAATCGCCGCTCGGCGGTGCATTTTTCGGCGTCGAGATGCTATATAAGAAGGATTCTGAGCTGGAGACGCTCGCCCCAGCGGTGGTTTCGGCGCTCACCGCTTACGTCGTTTCTTGTTTTTTCTTCGGCTGGGGTCCGATTTACGGCGTGCCGGAATACGATGTAGCTGCCGCCCTTCGCCCCATATCGCTGCTGTGCTTCGTGTTACTCGGCGTGATTTGCGCCCCGTTGGTTGTTCTTTTTCCAAAAATTATGGAGCTTTTCACGGAGATTTTTAGGCGATTAAGGCTGCCGCTCAAGCTGAAGCCGGCGGCGGGCGGGCTGCTGCATGGCTGCTTCTTCCTGCTCGTTGTGACGCCGTTCCTTCTGCTTCACAGGCGTGAGGACGCCATTGTAGTCGCCAGCGGGCTTCTCGGCGGCGGTTACGGCTTTATACAATTAGCATTCTACGGCAAGGTCGTCTTTTCGGTCCTTATCATAATAGCGTTTGCAAAGATGGTGAGCACCGCACTCACGCTCGGCTCAGGCGGCAGCGGTGGGCTCTTCATACCGTCGTTAGCAATCGGCGCGGCGCTCGGCGGCGCCTTCGGCGAGGCGTTGCACATCCTCATGCCTCAAACCATAACGCAGCCCGCGGTTTTCGCGCTGATAGGCGCGGCGGCGCTCCTCGGCGGTGCCGCAAACACCCCGCTCACCGCCATATTTGTAGTCTGCGAGATTTCGGGCAGCTACGCACTCTTAGCACCGGCGATACTCGCAACGATAACCGTTTACACGCTCACGAGCAAGTGGACGATATATCCAAAACAATACGAGACGAGGCGGGACTCGCCGGCGCATCGTCGTGAGTTTTGCGTGGACATTCTCGAAGACCTTTACGTCAGAGACGCATACACGAGGAATGTCGTGACGCTCCCGGCGGATGTAACAATCGAAGAGGCACTTAACGTAGTCAGAAGCACCGGACACATAGGCTATCCCGTCGTGCGTGACGGCGCCCTCGTCGGCATGGTGACGCTGAAGGATTTGGAGAGGGTGCCTGAAGAGGAGAGGATGAGAAAAATGGTGGAGGAGATCGCTACGAAGAACCTCGTGGTGACGCATCCCGAGGAGTCTTTGGAGGATGCGATGCATAAAATGGCGACGAGCGGCGTCGGGCGGCTGCCAGTTGTGGATAAGGACAACCGCAAGAAGCTCATCGGCATCCTGACGATGTACGACATCGTGCGCGCGCACGAGCGGGCGCTGCACTTCAGGTTGGAGTAGTGGCGGCGCTGCTAATACACGTGCAAGCGCCGTGAGGCACTTCACACCGACACCAACGTCGTCAAGCCCGGTCAAGCCTTTTTCTTTGCGTTCTTCTTGTTTTTCTTCTTCCTGCTGTTCTTCCGCCTCTTTGAAACCTCGTAGATTATGAGGAGCGTGGCGATGGTGATGGACGTGAAGAAGCCGGGTGGCGTCTTCCTGCCGCCTTCGGAGCTCTTTGCCGTGACGTTTTCAGCTTCGGCCAGACTCCCAGGTGTCGGCGTCTCCTCGACATGAACTGGGGCGTAGGCTGCTGCTTCAGCAGGCGGCGGCGTTGGCACTTGTGCAGGTAGCGGTGTCCATTTGACTGCTATGGGATTCACCTCGGCACGCACTTTTAGATACTCTCTTGATGGCATCCAGCGCTCATATGCTTCCCTCGGGTCGAGCACGAGGTATATCCCGCCGTCGTCGTCACTTATTTTCGTATAGGGGTCTTTGTAGCCAGTTTTGATGGTGATGTAACGATACATGCTTTCGAAGTCATCGTGGCGGCGTGCCATGCCGACGATGATTATGATATCGCCCTCCTTGAGAGCTAAGCCGAAAACATCATCGATGAAGATGCCGCCGTGCTGGTAATCGTAGTGCCAGCGGTTGCCGACATAAAGCATTGCGTGTCTAATAGTGCTGGAGTCGTTGGGCATCGCTGCTGAGCCATCGGCGGCGTCGGGGTCTTCCAGCTCGATGCGGTATTCGTTGAGGTTGCCCTGAGTCGAGCGGGGGTTAATTTTCTTGATTTTTGCTCGCAGCGTGACATATTCGTAGGCGTAGGCGTCGCTGCTCACGAACTGCTCGAACGTCATCACATGCTTGCTCGGCGGGATTGCGGCGGCGCCGAGTGCGAAGACCTCCTCGCCGTCATCTACGCCGTCGTCGTCAGTGTCAGGGTCATTGGGGTTTGTAATGAAACCGTCCAAACCGGGCGTTGTCTCTTCAAGGTCTGAAAGCCAGTCGTCGTCGGTATCCCATTTCCTTGGGTTTGTATCGTAAATGAAAATCTCATCGCCGTCGAGAAGCCCGTCGTGGTCGGTATCTGGGTCTATCGGCGATGTTTTGTTCAAAATCTCGGCGCTGTCGTTCAGCCTGTCATTGTCAACATCAGGGTCAAGCGGGTTCAGCCGCCATGGATACATATCCCGCAGGTCCTTTATCTTCTGGATGACGACGCTCAAATCCTTTTCATAAGGATAAATCTCCCGAAGCTGCGTCTCGTTGTGCAGGTCTATATACCAAACGATTTCTTCAAGGTCGGTTAAGCCGTCGCCGTCAGTGTCCATTGTGAAATTGAACTTCTTCTCCTCGCCACTCCTTTCTTTTTCTAAGGGACCATAAAGTGGGTTGGGGTTCGTGACGAAGCCGAACATCCCGGTGATTTCAGCACGGTTGCTAATGCCGTCGCCATCGGTGTCCTTGCTCAGCGGGTCGAATTCGAGCAGGTATTCGACGACGTTCGGGAGTCCATTGTCGTTGTAGTCGAGATATGCGTCGCCGGGGTCGTTCGGGTTAAGCCCGTATTTGAGCTCCCAGCCGTCGGGCATCCCATCATGGTCGGAGTCAACAGTGACGGAAGGCTCGCTGGCATGGCTTACGGTAAAGAAGGCGAGCAGCATGATGACGACAAAGAGCGCTTGCAATGCTGGGCGCCAATTTTTCTTAACCTTCTTCATACCCTCCTCCCTCCTTCAACTTCGTCCTCATGATTAATTTAGATGACGATTCCCATCACATTTTTTGCAGCGTGCGCATGAAACTATCCAAGAGTCTCAAAAGCTCTGAGACCGCATTTCCAATGTTACCGGCAGCGCTTTCCGGCACCGAATTCACGAGAGTGTCAAGTAGCATCATGAGCTTTGAGGTAATGGAGGCGAGCGCTAAAGACACGGACGGCGGCACTTTTATCTTTATCGTTACTGAGTGCGTAGGGCCGTCAATCGTGCCGTTCTTAAACGTTGCGACCACGAGAGTATATTCGCCGGGCGTCAGTGGATTTTTCACGTTGCGGAGCGTGAGCACACATTTGACCTTTGCCGGTATGCTTTCGGCGGTTCTTAGCGAGAGCGTGCGGTTCGCAGCGTCCACGCACACTTTGTCAAACGTGCAGCATATCGCTCTTTCCAAGCACACTTTTGAAACGTTAAAGCCTTCAGGGAAGGTTATGTTCACGACGCCGCCTTTTTCCAGCGGGTTTACCGTCTTGAACATTAGTTTAAGGGTCGTGCAGTCGCCAGCGGCGTTGCTTTCCAACGAAGCTTTAACGTAGCTGAGTTCGGCGGCTGCCGCCGTTGCTACGAGCGAGGTTGCTACGGCTATAGTCGTAACGATAGCTATTACGGCGGTTGCGGGCGTCCTTCTCGTTCTGACTTTCCCTTCTGCCATCATATCACTTCAAATCGTCCTAAGGGCATCTATGAATGAGTCTAAGAGTTCGATGAACACTTGCAAGATGTCGCCGAGGGCGCCGGCGGTGTCTGTGGGTATTGCTCTGAGCATGGCGTCGAGGAGCTCCACGAGGCGGTAAGCGATGGAGCGCATGCGCAGCGTCACCTCCGACGGCACCGTAATCGAGAAATAAGCGGAAGTGATGCTTTCGGCGAGCGTGCCATTCGCATACGTCGTGTTAAGTGTGAGCGTGTATTCGTCGGGCATGAGTGTGTTCTTGATGTTGTTCAGCGTGATTTTGTAGCGTGTCTTCGAGGGCATGTCCGCAAGGATGTCAAGGACGACGGTCTGCCCGATTACCGAATCCAACGAGACTTCGCACGGTGAGCATGGGCCGACGCTGACGTTAGTAAGCGAAAAGCCCGCAGGGAAGGTGATGTTGATGTGCCCGCCTTTCTTTACGGGTTTAAACGTCGTGAAGTTAATCCTATAGATTGTAAGTGCGCCTGCGAGATTATCGGCGGGCGTGACGTTCAAACCTAACCACCCGTCGCAGGGCGCCGGCGAGACGATTTCAAACGGTGCGGAATAGGTGTCGTCGGCATCGGTGGTGGTGTGCATGATGATATTGTAGGTGCCGGCGGGGATGAGAGGGTTTTTGATATTGTTGAGTTCGACGTAGCAGTGCTCGCTCTCGTTGATTTGCTCTTCGACGTGGAGGCGGACGGTGTTTCCGACGAGGGCAGCAAGCGTGATGTTGTGCGATGTTGCGCCGAGACTGAGTGGCGGCAGCGAAAGCTCGAACTCCGGCGGGAACTCCACGTATATGTTGTTACATGCGCTCAGCGCCGTCGTGAGCGTGAAATTAATGCGGTGCGTAGTATTGGCGCCGGCGGTATAATCGTCAAGACGGTCAATGACGCCCCGTAGATAAGAAGCTTGAGCCGTTGATATGAGCAGCATAGCTAATAAAAAAGAGAGGATGAACACGGTTACGCATTCTTTTCCGTTTCCACATCTGCTCGGCACCGTCATACTACCGCCCCGCTAACTACTACGGCAACGCTTTTATGAAGGTTTCTATAAGCTCTGCGATTTGGGTGATGATGGCGGCGGCGCTCGCTGCGACGTCGGCGGGGAGCGACTTGAAGAAGACGTCGGTGAGCCTGATGATGTTAGAGGTAATCGAGGCGGAGGCGGTGCTAACGTAAGACGAGACAATTATCTCAAAAGGCACGGAATAAGCGTGGTCGATGGTTACGAATGAGGAGTTGAGCGTGGTGACGAGCGTGGTGAACGTTCCGGCTCTCGAAGGGTTTTTAATGTTCGCAAGCTCGACAGTGCATACCATGGAAGCAGGAATGTCTTCTAAGACTTTAAGGGTGACGTTTCTTGCGGAGGCGTTCACCATCTCAATAACAACGTCGCAGCCGTCGTAAGAGGCGAGCGTGACGTTCAGCAGGGAAAAGCCTGTTGCGAAAGTGATGTTGATGAAGCCACCTTTCTCCACAGGATTTATTGTTTCCCAAGAAATGGCGTGCGTCGTCGTCTTCCCGGCGGTGTTGTCCTCAGGCACATCGTAAACCATTCTAAGAAACGACGCTGAGGCACAACCAGTTATCATGACGAGCAGCAATGCTATTATCAGTAATTCCGACGCAGCTTTTGTGCGCACGTCCTCATCGTTCTCGTCCCTCCTTCCAAGCGTTTTGACTCCCTCCTGCGTCCCCGTGTAACATGGCTTAGCATCTGATTTTAAATGTAAGATAATAAAAGAATTTTGAAGGTTTCAAGTTTTTTAACAGTAGCCCTATGGATTCAGCGCCGCCTACCCTTAAATAGGACGCAAACTTCAATCCCCATATAAACAACCACGAAAGCATCTGGAACTCCTCTTTTTGTTAAAAAAAAGGAGTTAAGAGGTTTTTGGTTGGGCACCCCTCAGCCCAGCAAGCTCAGCTCAGCCGCTCGCCGCCTTCAGGTTACGGTAGCGCATTGACGAGGTCCTCGACGATGTCCACGACCTCCGCGAGGACGTCCGCGAGGTCAGCACCGATGTCAGTGCCGGCGAGCGCGGTCACGAACGTGTCTGCAATGTACACGACATCACCCACAATGTTGCCGAGCGTGCTGCCCACGTATGACGGCTTGGTTATCTCGACGTAGGCTATACCTGTCTCAGTGTTGTTGTCCCAAGATATCGTAACCGGATAGGTGCCAGCAGCATCTGGGTTCTTGATTCCAGCCACCAGAACCGTCACCTGCTCTTGGCAGGACACGTGGTCCTTGGCTGCGAGAGTTATGGTGTCTGTTGAGGGGTCAACATCATATAGGTAGAACTTGTCACTCTCCGCAATTATTATGGTCGTCAAGGCAGGGTCGACCTGCGTGCCGGGCATGTTACTGAAGTCTATAACAACCCAGTTTCCTTTGTCGAGTGCGTTGCATGCGGCGCTCATCATCGTAATGTGGTAAGCAGTGTATTGGGCTTCGATGTTATCGACGGGCGTGATGAGGCACCTCTGCATCGTGTGGTCGGCGGCGGCGGAGCCGAACATTGCGAAGACCGCGGCGAAGATGATGGCGACGAGCAACAGCGCCTTAACTTTCACGCTCCCTCACCTCCCTTCATTTTAATTATTTATCGTGGTATTCCACCACGGAAAAAGCTTCTCCGAGGTTATATATAAAATTTGCGCTCGCAGAAATGGCGTTTTAAGCTGAAAGGATTTATAGATTGTCCGTTTTGTATTTGGGGATGTCAGGAAAGTTTTTCCGGGGAGAATATAAAAAAGTTTTAAATGTTTAAAATTAATTTTCGTTGATGTTCAATAAGTTTTTCAGGAAATGGTGGCGTTTCCTGTGGAGCGTCATCGTCACGATATGGGCTGTCAGGGGGCAAAAACTTCAATGCCGAGGCGTTCGGCGTCGCTTTTCGCGGCGTCCTCGATGTAAGGCGAGACGAGCACGAGCTTGGGTTTCGCGCCCTTAACACGCTCGTAGAGCTTACCTTTTCTCAAAAGCATGGCGACATCGCTCCGCCGCACGTGCGATTTTATCTCGACGAGGATGTGCTCTTTGTCTTTAATGAGCAAGTCAACTTCGACCGTGGCGGGGAAACCGAAGACTAAGCCCTGCTCGTCGTAGTAGAGCCACTGCTCAACGTGTCCGCCGAAGTGCTTTTCGACGATGCCTTTCATCCCCTCCCGGAACGCTGCCTCCGACATAAGCCCCCACCTCGCGCCAAGAGCGTCGAGCCGCCGCTGGAACGTGCGGAAGTCCTCCCGCAGCGCCTTTATCTCGACTCCGTGCCGGTCGAGCCGCTCTAAGATCTCGTTGAATTTGCGGTCGTGCTCGGCGAGGTGCGCCTCGTGCCGGTCGAGCCGCTCTAAAATCTCGTTGAATTTGCGGTCGTGCTCGGCGGAGCGGCGACCGAGCTCCTCCAGCCTCTGCAGAATCTCATTGAACTTCCGGTCGTGCGTCTCGAGGCGTTCTAAGATGTCCCGATAGCCGAGCAGCCCGGCTACTGAAAGTCGGAATTCTCGGTCGCGCTCCAGCAATTCGAAGAGCTGCCGCTTCAACTCCGTGCTCATTTTCTCCTATTTTAATTCATCATAAAAGTAAATAAAGCCACGGGTGTGTCACTGACATCCTCACCGCCCTAAAGGGCGAAGGTTCCTACTCATACCAAGAGGGGCAGAGGGCGAGTCACCGCCCGGTTAATGACCCCCGCAGGGAGTCTCTCCCCCTGAGCGAGCCTTATATTTATACAACCTACTGCATCTCTATGGGCTTCCAGCCCGCATTTCATGCATTTGAACAGTCTGCCTCTCTTTGTTACGTGTTTTGAGCCGCCGCAGCGTGGACATTCGCTGCTTGTGCTGCCCCTTTCATCCGCCCTTCTCGTTCTTATTCCGTATTCTTCCGCCTTCTCGCTTATCCGCTTATATAGATAGCGAGGAGACCAGAAGTTATGAATCATGCATTTGCCTTCGGGTTGAACTTTGCATCATTTTTATTCCTCGCAGGTCGCCGCCACATACCAT
>NZ_JBMXYC010000062.1:0-8077 GCF_053996935.1 Candidatus Alkanophaga liquidiphilum | reverse complement strand
AGGGATGAGATGAATGGCGTAAGATGCCGAAAGTGCTATATGACATTGGGGGCAGGAAGGGGACGAGATGCGGAGGAGGACTAACACCTTTAAACTGAAGCCCACGAAGGAGCAAGGGAGAAGGCTTTTCGAGTTAGCTGATAATTGTTCTCGATTATGGAATGAGATTCATTATAAGCGGAGGAGGCGTTCTTCAGTGGAGAAATAAAATAGATTGGAACACCGATGAAGAATACGGCAGGTATAAGCGGTTGGTGGGTTCGGCGACGGCACAACAAATCATAAGAAAGAACAACGAAGTTTGGAAATCATTTTTTGCACTGCTTAAAGCCTACAAAGCGGGCAAGATAGAGGATAGACCGCACCCGCCGGGCTATTGGAAGGACAGGAATACAAGTAGGCGGATATTAAGGATACTGGTAAGGAGCGACGCTTATAAGCTCGATAATAAGTATCTGAGGCTGCCGTTCAAATTAAAGGTCAGATGGAAGGGGAAAAACAGATGGGAGGGTAAGCAGGGGAGACTGGAAATAGTTTATGACGAGCTCTCGAACAGATGGGTGTGCTACCAGCCGGTAGAGGTGAAACCTCTACATCAGCCAATTGGAGATAAAAAGGCATACGTCGACTTGGGAGTGAAGTGCCCGATAATGGCGTATGTAGGTAGGAGGCGGGGAGGCATGGGGTTATAGAGCGAATTCAATGCTTGCCGACTGGGGGTATTGGACGCATAAGATGGCGAAGGTGCAAGAAGAACGGGATAAGATAGGGGAGAGGAGCAGCAGTAAGAGGCTGCGGCAGCTGTATAGGAAGCGAAAGAGGCGGTTTAGAGATAGTATAAACAAGGAAGTGGCGGATTTTGTCAGGAAATGCTGGGAGCTGGGAGTGGCGGAGATGGTATGTGGCGGCGACCTGCGAGGAATAAAAATGATGCAAAGTTCAACCCGAAGGCAAATGCATGATTCATAACTTCTGGTCTCCTCGCTATCTATATAAGCGGATAAGCGAGAAGGCGGAAGAGTATGGGATAAGAACAAGGAGAGAAGACGAGAGGGGCACAAGCAGTGAATGCCCTCGGTGTCATTCAAGCCGAATAGTAAAGAGAGGGAGATGGTTCAAGTGTGTGGACTGTAAACTGGAAGCGCACAGGGATGCAGTAGGGAGCGTAAATATAAGGCTCGCTCAGGGAGAGAGACTCTCTGTGGGGGTCATTAACAGGGCGGTGGCACGCCCTCTGCTCTCCGAAGCAGGAACCTCCGCCCTTTAGGGCGTGAGGATGTCAGAAGGGTCTTGCAAGCAAGAAATAAACAATATAAACCATAGCGATTTCCAGATTAAACCTAAGTTCTCTCGCCGAAATATGGTAAAATGAAAAACTACACGGGGCACTCGTAGGCGTCGCCGCTATCGGAGTCGAAGCAGAAGTGCACTTTTTGGAAGTTTCTGCGCAGCTCCACGACCTCCGTCCTCACCACCTCCGGCTGCCTCCTTTCAATTAAAACTTTCCTAATCAATGCCGCAATATCTTTCATCTCTGAGGGGCGCATGCCGAGCCTTGTAAGCTCCTGCACGCCGAGCCTCAGCCCCGAAGGCGTCTGCGGCTCCCTGTCCCACGGCAGCATGTTTTTGTTAGCTATGATATTTGCCTTTTCAAGGATTTTAGCCGCGAAATCGCCGCCACCGAGCGTTGAAACATCCATGACAACCTGATGCGACTCCGTGAAGCCCTTATGCTCGCAGAGGACGTTGAAACCCGCTTCATAAAGCGCTTGAGCCAGCGATTTTGCGTTTTCGATTGTTGCTTTTGCGTATTCCTTGCCAAACGCCAGCATTTCGGCGAGCGCCACCGCTAAGCTTGCAATGTGGTGCAAGTGGTGATTGCTGACCGTCCCCGGAAACACAGCGGTATCCACACGCTCTTTAAGTTCCCTTCTGCAGAGGATGAGCGCACCCTGCGGTCCGGGGAAAGTCTTATGCGTGCTCCCGGTGACGACATCGGCGCCCTCCCGCAGCGGCTCTTGGAAAAAACCGCCCGCTATTAAGCCTAAAACGTGCGACGCATCGTAAATTATTCTTGCACCGACCTCGTCCGCCGCATCTCTGGCTTCTGACACCGGATGCGGAAACAGGAACAAGCTGCCGCCGAAGACGATGATTTTTGGCTTTTCCGCTCTGATGACTCGCACCATTTCGTTGGCGTCGATATTCATTTCTTCGGGGTCGAAAGGGTGCTCTATGATTTTAAACGCCCGCAGCCCGGCGGCGGAGTATTTGGAGTAACTGATGTGCCCGCCGTTGGGAATTGAGAGCGCCATGACTCTGTCGAAGGGCTCGCCGAGGGCGAAGAACGCCGCAATGTTAGCTAGAACGCCAGAGACAGGCTTTAGATTCACGTGCTCCGCCTCGAACAGCCTCTTCGCAAGAGCTATCGCTTTTGCCTCGATGACATCTATGAACTCGCAACCCTGATAGTAGCGGTTGCCGACGTCGCCCTCTGCATATCTATGCGAAAGGTCGCTCGCCAGCAGTTTGCGGACGATGTTGCTCGTGATGTTTTCGCTCGCTATCATTGGTAGGCAGCTCTGGTAAAGCTCGTGGTGTTTCCTCACAGCTTCCAAAACGATAGCTACCTCTTTCTCGTTCATCCGCTCAGCCGCCCTTAGGTATGTTTTGGGTTTATAAGGATTTTTAGGAAGATGTTGCTGCTAATCCCTTCGAGGCAGCAGGGGAAGGGGGTAAAAAGTATTTAAGTAAAAAGATTATAGGAACATACTGAAACGAGCCGTGGGCTATATGCTCATGGCAGGGGCTGTCGTGACCCAGCCCGACGGGGAGCGGTTTGTTCTCCGGTAAACCACACTCCCCAACCTCGCGCATTCGTCGGATGCCTTCCAATGGAGGGAGGAGGTCACACGGAATTGAAACCTAAAATGGAAAACAGCTCAGAACTCACCCCTCTCGCAAGCTCCTCTACACACTCCGGAAGCTCTGCTTCCTCTGTTGAGAGCTCCCGCTCAGCTCTCGCCCACTTCCGCCCATCGGCGGAAAGTAGCTCCGCAAACACTTCCATTTTCGCCTCCGCACGCTTAGCCCTCGCAAAGATACCTATCGGCACCCTGCAGCCACCGCCCAGCGCCCTCAGGATTTTACGCTCGACCTCAGCCACCGCCCTCGTAACAGCGTCGTCAAACAACTCCTTCAAAATTTCCGACTCTTCGCTACTCTTCCTTGCGACAACGGCGATTATCCCTTGATTTGCGGCGGGTATAAAATCTTTAAGGGGAAGTCTTTCGAAAAACAAGCCGTTCTTCAGCTCGCCCTCGCAGCGTGCGGTGTCTTCGACGAGGTTCAGACGACGCAGCCCCACCTCCGCCACGACGACGCCGTCATAAAGCCCGTCCTTGAGCTTGCGGAGTCTCGTGTTCAAGTTGCCCCGCAGCTCCTTGACGACGATGTCGTTGCGAAAGCGCAGTATTTGGGCTCGGCGGCGGACGCTCGACGTGCCGACGACGCTCTTCGCCTCCAACTCTCTAAGCCGTAGCCCCCGGCTCACGAAAGCCTCGTAAGGTTCCTCTCTCGGCAAAACTGCCGAAATCTCAAGACCGCCACGCATGTCCGACGGTATGTCTTTGAGGCTGTGCACTGCCGCATCTATCCTGCCTTTCAGCAGATACTCGTCAAGCTCCTTGACGAAGACGCCAAATTCCTTGAGCCTCCGCAGGGGCGCTTTAAGCATGTCGCCACTCGTTCTCACGACTTTGAGCTCAACGTCGAAACCCTCTCGCTCAAGAGTTTTTTTCACGACGTTCGCCTGCGCCATTGCGAGCGGGCTGCCCCTTGTCCCTATGCGGAACTTCCTCATCCGCAACTTTTTTTATCTTTAAGGGTAAAAATAACAACATGCGCAAGAGATACATTTGCGGCGAGGAGATAGATTTTTCGCTGCTTGACGGCGTCGGTGAAGAAGAGCAAGACGAATGCACGGAAAAGCAAGATACGTCCCGGCAGCAGTTTTTGCTCTTTTGTTAGCGTGGTGGCATGACGAGGAAATACGTGCTGCGATGTCCGGAGTGCGGCTCGGCATTTGACGACGAATTTACAAATTCCTGCCCCCATGGCTGTGCTGCGCTTCTGAAGACTGAATATTCTTGTAGGCTGACGTTAAGAGCCGGAACCGGGATTTTGCGGTTTGGAGACTGGCTGCCTGCTGAAAATACTTTGGATATCCAGTTAGAAGGCGTCCCGATTACGTATAAGAGCGACGGGTTGGCAGAAGAATTGCGGCTGCGCAACCTCTATATAAGCTTCAGCGGCTACTTCCCAGAACGCAACGCCTACGTGAAGACATGCACGTTTAAGGAGTTCGAGGCACTTCCTACCTTTTTGAGGGTGGCGGAGCGGGCGCCCGGGCGAATTCTCGTAGTTTCATCGGTGGGGAACACTGCACGAGCGTTTGCACAAGTCTCTGCCGAAACGGGGATGCCTGTGGTGCTTGTAGTGCCGAAGAGAAACGTAGACAGAGTGTGGACTGTAGGAACACGTGCGGAGAACGCTTTTCTCGTAGCAGTGGATGGCGATTACCGCGATGCGATAACGATGGGTGGGGAAATTGCAGCTCTCGACGGCTTCATTGCGGAAGGTGGCGCACGCAACGTCGCAAGGCGGGACGGCTTGGGTGTCGTTCTTCTTGACGCAGCCTTCCATATGAGCAGTATTCCTGCGCATTACTTTCAGGCTGTCGGCAGCGGCACCGGCGCCCTCGGCGTCTGGGAGGCTGCCCTACGGCTCAATGCTTTTGGGATTTTTAAAGGCGTCCCGAAGCTTCACCTCTCGCAGAACTTGCCGTTTGCACCGATGTTTAGAGCTTGGAAAGCGGGGCGTAGCGAGCTAATTGATGACGACGTGCGGGACGGCGAAAGTATCAAAAAAATGCATGCGGACGTGCTTTCGAACAGAAAGCCGCCGTATTCGGTGCGTGGAGGCGTTTACGACGCACTGACCGCGACGGGCGGCGAGATGTATGGCGTGAATAACGATAAGTGCATAGAAGCGGAACGCATTTTCGAAAGCGAGGAGGGTATTGATTTGGACCCTGCGGCTGCAGTCTGCGTGGCATCCCTAATGCAAGCCGTCGAGGCGGGCGTGGTGGATAAAGGCGAAAAAATCTTGCTGAACGTGACGGGTGGCGGCTACAAAAGGCTCAAAAAGGATTTAAAGGTTTACGAGGTGCGTGTTCGTGCGGAGACCGAAGGAATGTTCCCTGAACTAAAGTGCATGCTGGAGGAGTTCAGAGACGCAATACTGCCCTCACGCCCGTCCACGTCCGCTTCATCTCAACAGCAGCGGCGGAGCGTGGCGAGAACTCCACGACAGGCGTTCCTGCCGCCACCGCCCTCATGACTGCGGCGTCGTATGGAATTCTCCCGACCACTTCCACGCCCTTGGTAGCGCAGTAACTTTCTATTTCCTCAGATATCTCATCGTTCAGGTCATATTTGTTTATGCAGACGAGCGGGGTTATGCCGAAGTGCCTGACGAGTTGCAAAATCCTTTTAAGGTCATGCAAACCGCTCAATGTGGGCTCGGTCACGATGAGGGCGACGCTCACGCCGCTGAGCGTGGAAATGACAGGACAGCCGACTCCCGGCGCGCCATCTATTAGAACTAACGGACATGCCTCCTGCTCCGCAACGCTCAACGCATTCTGCCGCACGAGTGTTACGAGCTTCCCAGAGTTCTCCTCTGCTGCATTCAAGACTGCGTGCGACATGAAGCCGTATTTAGTCTTGGAAAGGAATACGTAGCCCGATACCTTCTCCCTCAGCGTTATCGCCTCCGTCGGGCATACGAGGGCGCAAACGCCGCAGCCCTCGCATAAAATCCCGTTCACATTGCCTTCTTTTATCGCATCGCACCTGCAGAACTCCTCACATTTCTCGCATGCGGTGCACTTTTGCTTGTCCACCACTGCGACCTTAGAACCCCGAAACTCCTCTTTCCTCAAAATCTCAGGTTTCAGAATAAGATGCAGGTCGGGAGCATCGACGTCGCAGTCCGCAAGCACCTTGCGCTTGGCTAACGCCGCGAACGCTGCCAGTATCGAGGTTTTGCCAGTGCCGCCCTTCCCACTAACCACAGCAAGCTGCTGTATTTCCATCCAAATTTATTTGTTATCAATTTTAATAAGAAGCCATGAGGGTCGTAGTAACGGGCGGCGCAGGCTTCATCGGCTCGCACGTCGTGGACCGTCTTGTGGCAAGCGACGCCGCCATCGTGGTTTTGGACGATTTGAGCTCAGGAAGCTTGAAGTTCATAGAGGCACATCTTACAAAGGAAAATTTCGAGTTTCACAAGGTAAATTTGGCATCTGACGACGTTACGTCCTTTTTCGAGGACGTGGACGAGGTCTGGCATTTGGCGGCGAATCCTGACGTGCGTGTCGGCGCCGAGCGCCCGGACGTGCATTTTGAGCGAAATATCGTTGCGACTTACAACGTGCTGGAAGCGATGCGTCGAAACGGCATCCGCCGCATCATCTTCACGAGCACCTCCACGGTCTACGGCGACGCCACGCGACTCCCAACGCCTGAGAACTACGGACCACTCGTGCCGATTTCGCTTTATGGCGCCTCGAAGCTCGCCTGTGAAGCATTGATTTCCGCATACGCCCACACCTTCGACATGCGGGCATGGCTCTACCGCTTTGCAAACGTCGTCGGGCGTCGGAGCACGCACGGCGTCATTTTCGACTTCATAAAAAAGCTACAAGCAAACCCGAAGGAACTGGAGATTTTGGGCGATGGCAACCAGACGAAATCTTATATCTACATAGACGACTGCGTCGAAGCCATGTTCTTCGGGCTCAAAGCCTCTCGTGAGGTCGTGAACATCCTGAACATTGGCACTGAAGACCAAGTGATGGTGCGGCGAATCGCCGAAATCGTGTGCGAAGAGTTGGGGCTCGTCGGCGAGAAAATGCCAAAGTTCAGGTTCACGGGCGGGCGGCGAGGCTGGCGAGGCGACATCCCCTTTATGCTCTTGGACATTTCAAGGTTGAAAAGCTTGGGCTGGCGCCCGAAATACGATTCGGAGACGGCGGTGCGGCTGGCGACGAGAGACCTCCTTAAGGAAGTGACCTCCTCCCCCCATTAAAATGGGGGGCATCCGCCGGATGCACGAGGTTGGGGAGTGTGGCTCGCTCAGGACGAACCGCTCCCCTTCGAGCTGGGTCACGACAGCTCCTACCGTGAGCATGTAGCCCACGGCTCGTTTTAATATGTTCTTAGCTCCGTTCACGTCCGCATTAATCTGATAGCCGCAGTCCTCGCAGATGAAGACGCCGGGTCTTTCCGTTCGCAGCGAGCCGCAGCGGGAACACTGCTTCGAAGTGTTAAACTCTGGAATTTCTATCACCAGAATGCCTCGCTCAAGCGCCTTATACTTGATGTATTCCTTCAGTTTGTAGAACGGCATGGAATTGACCTTCCTGTTCGCCTTTCTCCCTTTATGGTTCTTCCTGATGCCTTCCAAGTCGCCTATCGCTATTATGGCGTCGTGCTTTTCCGCTTCCTCAACGATGTCCTTCGCCACCTTGTGAAGCTCGTCGTTCACAATCCTCCGCTCCTTGCGCCCGATATTCTTTATCGCCCTCTGCTTCTTCTCCCTTCCGAGCTTTCTCCTCAACCAGAAATACTTTCCTCTAACCTCTCTCACCCTCTTTCCATAAAATTTGGGTGTGCTGCGGTGCCGTGCCACCGACACGGCTACCCAACGAGCTCCCATGTCTATCGCGATGATGGATGCATATTCTTTCTTCGGCTCGACATCCTTCTTGACCGTGACATGAAGGTAGAATTCTCCACCCTTCCTGACGAGCAGAGACTCACATACTTCCCATTCCTCGAAATTGAAAGGCTGGTGAGCAAGTGCAACTTTTACGCCCCCTCTCATACCTTTTACCCTTATCCTCGCCCAGTATTTGGCTATTTTCGTGTCCCTTCTTTGAATATCTATCAAATCTTTTCTTATTGGAACACCTTTCATCCGCTTCGCTTTCTTGTATAGCCACTTCGCATCT